>JALVUY010000164.1 GCA_027023665.1 Methanocaldococcaceae archaeon | reverse complement strand
TTATAATAATAATTTCTATATATATTTCTTATTTTTTAATACATTATATTAAATTTTATTGAGATTGAGTAATACTTTTAAATTTTATGTGAATATAAAAATTAATAGATTTTGTTGAGTATAATTAAAATTAATGTGATTAACCCTCTAGGGGTCTGATTTTATACTTACATTCTCTTTTATGTACAGTATCATCCAAAAGAGTTTCCATCCCTTTAGGGGTTGATTTTAAACTTTTATTATACCCTACTATTAAATTATGTTAAGTTATTTATACTGATATATAAATCTAACTATTTTAACTAAAATTATATAAACAGTAAAAAGATATATTTTAAATTGTAAGCATTTCTTAACAATCAATAGTTTAAAATAAAAGTGGGGGATGATTATGACAAATATAAGATATCCAGCAGTTGCAGGAATGTTTTATCCTTCACATCCTGATGAACTTATTGAATTAATTGAACAATGTTATTTACACAAATTTGGACCAAAATCTATGCCAGCTCATGGAACTTATGAAAAGCCTATTGGTTTACTTTGTCCTCATGCAGGATATATATATTCAGGACCTATACAGGCTCATTCATATTATGAACTATCAAAAAGAGTAGATACTATTGAAGAAATTACAGCAGTTATTTTAGGTCCTAATCACACAGGTTTAGGTTCTGGAGTTAGCGTTATGGATGGTGTATGGAGAACGCCATTAGGAGATGTAAAATGTGATGAAAAATTTATTGAAGAACTTTGGAAAAAATGTGATATTATTGACTTAGATGAAACAGCTCATTTGAATGAGCATTCTATAGAGGTTCAACTACCATTTTTAAAGCACTTAGAATTGCTAAATATTGCCAAGTTTAAAATAGTTCCAATATGTATGATGTTTCAAGACTATGATACAGCAGTTGAGATAGGATATTTTATTGCTAAAATTGCTAAAGAGTTGAATAGAAGAGTTGTAATAATTGCCTCATCAGATTTAAGCCATTATGAGCCACAAGAAATCGCTACAAAAAAAGATGCTATTGTAATTAAACACATATTGGAAATGAATGAAAAAGATCTATATGAAGATGTCATAAACTACAATATATCAATGTGTGGATATGGACCAGTAATAGCAATGATAAGAGCAATGAAAATTTTAGGAGCAACAAAATCAGAACTGTTGTGTTATGCCACTTCTGGAGATATAACAGGAGATTATTCAGCAGTTGTTGGATATGCCTCAGCAATTGTTGAATAAAAATAATTTTATCTAAGTAAAAAGTAAAAATTTATAATTATTATGATCTGATAATAGTGGAATATAGACTATATTTAAATCTTTCCTTCTAAAACAAGTTTTGCAAATTTTTCAAAACTTCTATCATAGGTTTTTTCTACATCAGGTGGGAAACAGCATGCAGGTAACTGTCTATTTTTTAAATGATAATGCAAACATTCACAACACATTCCTTTTTTAGAGCATGAAGGATAACTGCAGTTACATCTTTTTAAGTTTATTTCTTTATTTGGACAATCCATTCTATCACCTTATTTTTGATTATAGAAAATGAAAAAAATTAATAGATTCTTTAATTCTTTTATTCATTTTCTTCTAAACTTTTTAAGAAATTTGCTATTTTATTTACTAAGATTTCTGCTTCTTCTTCGTTTGTAGGATATTTAACTTTTAATGTAGGAATATTTCTTCTTCTAACTAAGTAAAGAGTTAATTCATTGGTTCTTTGACATCCAATACATCCAAAGGCAATAGGAGCATCTTCCATTATTATAGCTGCCTCAGCCTCTTCAATCAAAGGACCAATTAAAGCCATCCTTCCTCTAACACCAGAAGGCACTTCAACAGCGGCATACTTTAAACCTTGCTTAGGAATTTCATCAGTTATGTTCATAGGAGGGCTATCTATCTCTGGATTTCTAACTAAATTTCCTATAACTATATTTAAATTCAATGGTTTGTGTCCAAATCTTTCAACTAAATCAGTTAATATTAAACTATTTGGAGGATATATGAATATTTTCTTCATTACATCACCTTAAAATTTTATTATTAATTATTTAGGAAATGCTTCTTCTGGTAAGAATTTATGGAGTTCTGGTCTTCTTGCAATGGTTAATATGTCTTCAAATATTCCCGCAGTTATATCTACAACTCCTACTGCACCAACTATATTATTTTCATTGTCCTTTATAGGAGTTACTATAACTGGTAAGCCAGCATAAGGCCCTAAAATAGGCGTGGCTTTAATAACTTCGCCTTTTTCAATTGCTACCTTTAAAACATATCCTTCATAGTTTGTATCTACAACTTCCCCTTTTTCTAACCTAATTCCTGGTTTATTTTTACTTCTCATAGCCACTGGAAGTTTATTTACTAACATATGAATAGATTTAGCTATAGGTATCAAATCCTTTGCTTCAGAATTTTCAGATATACATATCATAATATCTCCCCTATAATTTAAGTTAAACATTTAAGTAATAGTTTGTTTCTACTAAAATATTAAATTAACTTTATTACATTTTCCAGTTAAAATATATAAATCCTTTTATAATTTTACTTTTGTCAATTTTTAGTTGGTGATAAAATGGAAAAAATAACTTGCGTTGGACATACAGCCCTTGACTATATTTTTAATGTAGAAAAATTTCCAGAGCCCAATACATCAGTTCAAATACCCTCTGCGAGAAAATACTATGGAGGAGCGGCGGCAAATACTGCAGTAGGTATAAAAAAACTTGGCGTGGATTCTGAACTTTTATCCTGTGTTGGATATGATTTTAAAAATAGTGGGTATGAGAGATATTTAAAGAATTTAAAAATAAATATTTCAAAACTTTACTACTCTGATGAGGAGGAAACTCCAAAAGCGTGGATATTTACAGATAAAGATAATAATCAAATTACTTTCTTTTTATGGGGAGCGGCTAAGCATTATAAGGAGATAGACCCTCCTAAATTCAATACAGAAATAGTTCATATCGCTACAGGAGACCCTGATTTTAATTTAAGATGTGCTGTAAAATCCTACGGAAATAATTTAATATCTTTTGATCCTGGTCAAGATCTGCCACTATATTCAAAAGAAAATTTATTAAAAATTATTGAACATACAAATTTTTTGTTTATGAATAAACACGAGTTCGAAAAAGCATCTAAGTTATTAAACTTTGACATTGAAGATTACTTAAATAGAGTAGATATTCTCATAGTTACTAAAGGTTCTAAGGGTAGTGTAATATACACTAAAGATAAAAAAATAGAGATTCCTTGCATTAAGGCAGAGAAGGTTGTAGACCCTACTGGAGCAGGAGACAGCTATAGAGCAGGATTTTTATCTGCATACATTAAAGGATATGATTTAGAAAAATGTGGTTTAATTGCTTCAGCAACTGCCTCCTTTGTAGTTGAGGCAAAAGGTTGCCAAACGAATTTACCAACTTGGGATATGGTTATTGAAAGATTAAAGAAAAATGGATTTAGAATATAATTTAATAATATAAAGAGGGATATGTATGAAAAATAAAGAAGAGATTATAAAAAACATAAATAAATTAAAAGAGGAAAAAAATGCCATAATATTGGCACACAATTATCAGCCAAAAGAGATTCAAAAAATAGCAGATTTTTTAGGAGATTCTTTAGAGTTATGTATTAAAGCTAAAGAAACAGATGCAGATATAATAGTATTTTGTGGCGTAGATTTTATGGCAGAAACAGCAAAAATATTAAATCCAGATAAGAAGGTTTTAATGCCAGAAATTGAGGGTACTCAATGTCCAATGGCTCATCAACTACCTCCTGACATCATAAAAGAGTATAGAGAAAAGTATCCAGATGCTCCATTGGTTGTTTATGTAAATACAACTGCTGAAACTAAGGCGTTGGCAGAGATTACTTGCACATCAGCAAATGCAGACAAAGTAGTTAATTCCTTAGATGCAGAGACTGTTTTATTCGGGCCAGATAACAACTTAGCATACTATGTTCAAAAAAGAACTAATAAAAAAATCATTCCTATCCCAATAGGTGGGGGATGCTATGTTCATAAAAAATTTACTCTTGAAGATTTAAAGAGAGTTAAAGAAAAATATCCAAATGCTATTGTTTTAATTCATCCAGAATGTAATCCAGAACTGCAAGATAACGCTGATTATATAGCAAGTACAAGCGGAATGCTAAAAATCGTTTTAAATTCTGACGAAAAAGAGTTTATAATTGGAACTGAGGTAGGGATGATAGATAGAATTGAACTCGAACTTGAAAAAATTGGAGAAAAAAAATTGTTAATTCTTTTAAGAGAAGATGCTATATGTAATGAGATGAAAAAAATAACCCTACAAAAGATAGAAAAAAGTTTATTAGAGGAAAGATATGAAATAAAATTAGATGAGAATACTATAAAGAGGGCAAAAGTAGCAATTGAGAGAATGTTAAGTATTAAGGGATAAAATGAGAGTTGAAAATAGTGAAATATTTGAAAAATATTTTAAAAATTTATCAGATAGAGAGAGGGCAGTATTTGAAGGAGGAATAACTCTTGGGGCGTTATTTCACCAATTTGTTGGAACTCCTGTAAGTAAAAAAAATAAAGAATTATTAGAGAGGGCTATAGAGGAATCTATGAAAAATCAACCTTTTGTATATGATATAAAGGTAAAAATTAAAAATGTAGAAGAAAAATATGTTTCTTTAGATGGAAAAATGTTAGATGTAGATTTAAAAATTAAAGTAAATAATGTTATCGCCCACTTAAAACTTGAATACATCCCAGAGATTGACTATCCTTTGATGTATGTTAGAGATATTGAGGAAAAATAATCAAATATTTAGCCTTGAAGGTGAGTAATATGAGAAAGTTGTTATTTATTTTATTAATTTTTTCAATAATTACTCTTGTCTATCCTTCAGAAGTTGAATATAAGTATGCAAGTTCTATTCCTATAAATTTTGTTCCCTTATCAAAAATTAACAGTGTTGAAGAACTTAAATATCTTTTGAATGATAATAATACATTAACTATATTTTGTTTAGATAACGATACAATTAATAAAGATATTCTGTATTATTTAGGAATAAAGAAATATATTCCATCAAAAATCCCAGATTATGGTAATTATACATATGTAGAAAATAATGGAATTTTCATAATCTATCCAAAAAAGTATAGTATTTATGAGAAAAATGGAGAATTAATATATTCTCCTCCAAAGGAAGAAAATTACAGTGAGTATGTGTTCGTAAAACCATATAAAGTAAAGGTTTCAAATCCTTCAGAAATTCCTAACTATGATGGTTATGTTTTAATTAAAAACGCCACATTTATTTTATATCCAAAAAAATACATCGTTGAAGGAAATGATGGAGTAATCTACTATAATCCACCAAAAGAACCAGAAGATGAATATAGATATGAATATACATATACTTACCCACAAAAGTGTATTCCAGATTATTATGGCTATGTATTCATTGACAATAACAGTAATTTTATAATCTATCCGAAAAAGTATGTTGTTACTACTAAAGATGGAGCAATTATATTTAATCCTCCAGTTGATGTTAAAGAAATACCAATCTACAAAATTAACTATAAAAAAGTAGATGATGGAGTTTATGAAATTAGGAAAAATAAACTACTCTTCCTATATCCTACAACATTAAATAATAAGAAAACCCTTGACATTATTGGAGAGTATATAGCAAATAATGGGGGAGTATTTGCATATATAAATAAAGTTCCTCCATACTATAAGCATATACTTGCTACAGGAGTTGCTATAGATAAAATAATTCCAGATGAACATGGAGATTACGCTATAGATGTTGCTGGTAGGAAGATTAAAGTTGATATGTTAGACGATGAGATTATTTACAAAAAATTAAATTATATAAATTCTTTAAGACTTTTAGGAATAAATGTAAGTTATATAGTAACAGGTAATGAAGGAATAAAACTCGTTCAAAAATCAGATGTTAGTCAAGACGAATTAGAATATTTATATAAAGATTATTGGTTCAAAAAAGTTTATACAAACTACACTCATCTCTACTTTAACCCAGAAAAATTGTGTAGTTTCTTAAGAAATGCTAAAGAAAGTTTTAAATTTGATATATTGGCCTTAAGTTACTATCCATTAATCTATGTTGATAAAGCCCCAGAAACTTTCCAAAATGACCCAATTGGTGGCTATTATCCAAAAGTTATAAGTTATAAAGGGACTGAAGATTATGGTTATTGGGAAGAATGTCCTAAAAGTGAAAACTACTACTATCATTTAGATCATGGAGAGCCTTATTGGGATGGTAATGCTAAAGAAACTTCTAACTGGTATTATGAAGGTATGCCCGTTCTTCCTAAAAATGATAGCGAAATGTGGGATAGATACAAATATTTCAATCATTGGTTTGTAAAAAATTACGCCTATGCTCTTGCAAGTGGTTGTGATGGTTTATTCTTAGAAAGTTCAGACAAATACTTAGTAGATGCAATTTTAGGAAAAGATACTGATGATATTGACTGGAAATTAGATGTAAAAGGTAAAGTAAAATACTTAGTAATTCCTGGAGAAAAAGGGTTTTATATAGAAAATGGAATCCCTATAATTAGAATTCCAACTCCTCTAAAAGAGATTTATGGAGTAAATGTTGTTTCAACACTATATATACCTCCAAAAGATGAAAACTTTGGAGTTTATATTGCAGATATTAGGAATTATAGTCCTAATTTAATCTTAAATCTAAAAGAAAACGGAACTGATGTAATTTCATTTGAAGACTTAGCAAGATGGTTAAGTAAATATGTAAATAACAGTATATACTATAATGGGACAGATTTAATTATTAAAGACAATAAAGGAATAAAAGTTACAATTTATAAGGAGAATTTCACAATAAATGGTAGCTATAGTTTTGAAGAATTTGATAAAGAACATAATAAATATGTAATTGTAAATCCTCCAAAGATAATTCCTCTAAATTAAATATACTAAATTATAAATATTTTATGTGATACTACTTTTAATTTTTTGGTGATAAAATGAAACTGGGGTTTTATAATATCCAAGGAGGTACTGGGAAAACTACAATCGCTGCTAATTTTGCTTATGTCCTTAGTCAGTCAGTTAAAACCATTTTAATTGATTGTGATTTATATGGAGGAACCACATCCTTAATATTTGGTCTTGAAGATGTGGATCACAACTTAAATTCATATTTATCTGGAACTTCTACTGTAGAAGATATTATTTATAACTACGAAGACTTAGCAATTATACCAACAGGAGTAACTTCAGAGGTATTTGGATATAAAACAGATATAGAAAAATTTATTGAGTTAGTTGAAGTTTTATCTGATGAATATGATGTTATTGTTTATGACTGTCCTCCAAACATTCCAGAAAGTAGTCTTCTTTTGGCTTATGGTAGTGAAGAGAACTTGGTTAATAAGGTAATTGTAGTTGGAGAGGATAGTATCCCAGCAATAGTAAATTCATTAAAAAGTATAGAGTTGTTGAAAGATTTTGGAATTGGCTTAACTGGGATTATAGTAAATAAATATAGAGGACTTACAGATCTTAGCGAAATAGCAGATGATATTATTGGGGTTTTATCCTATGATCCTAATGTAGAGAGACAGTGGTCAGAGAGTAAACCAATAGTAAAAATTAAAACGAAATTTTCAAAGGAGTTAATCAATCTTACTCATGATATAGCAAGTATATACTTAGAGAAAGATTTAGCTTCTTTAAGAGCTTTAAAAGTAGCAAAAACTCTTTCAGGAATTTCTGAAGACGAATTTAAAAAAGATATAGAATCATAAGAATTATAAATTAACGAAATATAAAAGGGACATTATGTTAACAAAAAGAATAATTCCATGTTTAGATATTAAGGATGGAAGAGTTGTTAAAGGAACAAAATTTTTAAATTTAAAAGACGCTGGGGATCCTGTTGAATTAGCTCAATATTATGACAATGAAGGGGCTGATGAGTTAGTATTTTTAGATATAACTGCATCAGCAGAGAAGAGAGATATAATTATCGATGTTGTAGAGCGAACTGCTGAAAAAGTATTTATTCCCTTAACTGTTGGTGGAGGAATTAAATCAATAGGAGATTTTAGAAAAATTTTAAGAGCTGGAGCTGATAAGGTTTCAATAAACACAGCGGCAGTAAAAAATCCTAATCTAATTAAAGAAGCGAGTGAAATATTTGGCTCTCAATGTGTTGTTGTGGCAATTGATGCTAAAAGGCATTATGTTAATGAAGATGAAATAAATTCTATTGATAAAAATGTAGTTAAAGTTGAAGATGGCTATTGCTGGTTTGAAGTTTATATATATGGAGGTAAGAAAGAGACCGGAATTGATGCAATTAAGTGGGCTAAAAAAGTTGAAGAATTGGGGGCTGGAGAAATACTATTGACGAGTATTGACAAAGATGGAACAAAAAGTGGCTATGATTTAATATTAACGAGAGAAATATCTAAAAGCGTTAAAATTCCAGTAATTGCCTCAGGAGGGGCAGGAACACCAGAACATGTTTATGAGGCCTTTATTTATGGAAAGGCAGATGCCGCACTAATGGCGGGAATATTACACTATAGAGAATACAC
>JALVUY010000163.1 GCA_027023665.1 Methanocaldococcaceae archaeon | reverse complement strand
AAGAGGTAATATTTTCTATCAAAACTGCATAAGGTAAAATTTCAACCTCAACCAAATAAGTTATTTCTTCCTCCGTTAAACCAAATTTGGGATAGTGGAGAACTTTAATTAACTCTTCAAGTGTTTTGGGACAGAAAATTAATTGAATTTTTCCCTCTTTCCACGCCTTCCTTATGCTTTCTAACCGTCCACCGAATAAGAGAATGGAAATCAAAATGTTGGTATCTAAAACTACCTTTAATCCTTTTCTCTCGCCCATTTTAAAGCCTCGTCAATAACCTTTTTGGTTAAGCCTCTCCCTTTTATCTTTTTCCTAATACTTTCTATGGAGATTTTTGCGGGAATAACCCTTGCGGGAATTAGAATAATTTTCCCGTCCTCTACTTTAACCTCAAAATAATCTGTTTCCGGTATCTGCTTTAAAACCTCCTTGGGTAGGGTTATCTGGTTTTTTGACGTCTTTTTAACTAACAATTTTCTTACCTCCTTACTTTCTTATAGTAAGGAAACTCCCTAAGGATGGCTTATGATGTCTTCCCTTTTGTGGAGCGTTCGAGAAAATGGTAAACTTCAAAGGTGAATAAACGGAAAATAAATGACCCATTAGGGTTTTAAGAAAAAAACCAACTTTAAGGGTCTGTAAGTCTTTGTTTCTCACTTGGATAGTGGTTGATGTTTAAAGTCCACAGTTTGTAGTTGTAATATTCCGACGATGCTGCTATAAAGGCGTCTGCCAATTTAACCCCGTGGGATTTTCCGTATTTATTAACTATCTGCCCCGCTATCTTTCCTATTTCTTTATTCAACTCCAAAACTTCAAAGGAATCTAAAAATTTTTTTTATTTTTGGTAATTCTGCAGGTCTAGCCCCCGCATAGATTTCCGCTACCTGTATTGGGGTTAGATAAATTTCCCCGTTCGTTTCTTCTACCAATTTCTGAAATTTCCTAATAATGTCTTCTCTATCCCGCAGTATCCAAATAAGGATATCGGTATCTACAATTACCATAAGGTTCTGTCCTCCCTTATATTTCTCATAAACTCCGAAGGGTTTATTTCCCTATCCTTCCAGAGACCCTTAACTTTATTTAGGGCTTTAAGAATTTCGTTTTGTTTATATGTTTTAATTTTGCTTAAGGAATTAGCAATTTTACGTTGATGTTTTTTTAACCTATTTATTAGCTTATCTTTTCTTTTGTTTTTATTATGCCTAAGTTCAGAAGCTATACGCAAATATAAATTTACTTCCTTATTACATTTTCCGAATATAATCTCATTTATATGTTTTTTAGTATATTGCTTATTAAGCAAATATAAATTCAGCAGAAATAATTTTTCTAATGTTTCAGCTGTAAGTTTATTAGCTGTTTTAATAATAAAAAAACCTACTTTATCTTCTGAAGATAAAGCTGCCTTAGAAAAGTAAAACTCTATGCATTCCTTTATAGGGGTATGTTTTATTTTTCTATCCATTTCTTCATTATTTATGAATGAATAATATTGGACTATAAAACCTAATGCTCTATTTTGATTGGAAGTATTATCGGATTCTCCTATATAAATAACTTCATTATTGACTGAAATGATATAAACATAAGATTTTGAGATATGTTCTTGTATTTCTAAAGTAGAAATAATCCTTACCCATCGAATTTTACCCTGGTTATCTTTCGAATTTTCAATTAAAGTTTTCCAACAATTCCAAGAACTTTCCACATAGAAAATAAGATTTGATTTACAAATGTAGAATTCACAACTACCTATCCGTTTTACCTTGCACATAAATTAATAAAAGTAGAAAGAAATTATTTTATTTTAGAAAGTTTCTCAACCTCTCCACCGCTCTTTGCAACCCTTCTATTTTCGTTCCCCCACCTTGAGCCATATCGGGACGACCGCCGCCTCCCCCTCCCAGCCCTTTGCCTAT
>JALVUY010000162.1 GCA_027023665.1 Methanocaldococcaceae archaeon | reverse complement strand
AAAGAGTAAATAAAGAAAACAATAAAGATAAAAAAAGTAAAAAAACTATAACTGTAGATGAGTTAATTAAAACTATTGAAAAAGAACTTAAAAAAGTAAAAAAGTCTAAAAGGAAAAAGGAAAAAGATATAAAAGAAGTAGAAGAAATTGTAGAGGAATTATTAGAAGAGGAAGACATTTCTGATATAATAGAAGACCTTTTAGAAGATTTAATGAGAGAAAAAATAATTATATATCAGGAAAAGTTTAAAACAAAGGATGAGAGAGTTAAATATCTTTTGCCCTCCTTATACTTGGCTAATGATGGTAAGGTTGAGTTAATTCAGGAAAAATTATTTGGAGAATTAATAATAAAATTTATTCAGGAATCTTAGCCCTTTCAAAATGCTCCTTTCCTTTAGTTAAACTCATTGTTGCATCAATTCCTACCTTTGTGGTTAATCTATTTTTTAAGTCACTTGATGGATCTAATGATGAGCCCTTTGCTCCAGGAATTATAATAATATCTTTATCTCCTTGAACTCTTGTGGCAATAGCATACTCAACATCATTTATATCAAATATATTTATATCTTCATCAACAACTACCACATGTTTTAAACTTGGATGTGATGCAAATGCCGCCAATATGGCATTTTTTCCATCTCCTTCTGTTCTTTTTTCTATCTGCACTACTGCATGGAGCCAGCAACAACCTCCTTCAGTTAATACAACATTCTTTACAGTTGGAACAGTATTTCTAACCCCCTTAAATATTCTTGGTTCTTGAGGCATTCCCATTAAAGTTTTATGCTCTATTCCTCCGGGTAATAATGCATGGAATATAGGCTTTTCTTTTCTATACAATTTTTTTATTTCAATAATTGGTTGTTTTCTAACAATATCGTAAGTTCCAGTTATATCCACAAATGGCCCCTCGTCATCTAACCTATCAACGATAACTCCCTCAATAATAAATTCTGCTTCAGGAACTAACAAACCATTATCTAACTCAAAAACCTCTATTTCTCCTCCTAACAATGATGCTGAAAATTTAAGTTCGTCAAATGTTATATCTGCTGATGTAGAGCCAGATAATAAAACTGCTGGATGAACTCCAATAATTATTGCCACATCTAAATAACCTTTTTCTTTCAATGCCTTGTTGTATAAAAAGTGCAAGTGCCTTTGTTCTACCATTCTTATAACTAAATAATTGTCTTTAACTAAAATTCTATGAATTGATAGATTATAGCCGTAATCTTCATCATAGGCAACTACTACTCCACTCGTTATATATGGACCAGCATCTTTTTCATAGTATGTAGGAATTGGCATTTTTTTAATATACTCTGACTCTTCTTCAATATACTTCTCTCTTAATTTATTATTTTTAATTAATTTTCCATCTTTTTCTTTTTCCATTGCATCGAGCATAAAAAATATAAAATCCTCTTTTTTTACATTGAAAATCTTTGACAATGTTTCTCTACTGCAAATATTACCAACTACTTCAAAGCCATCCACATCTTTTATATAGACAGGTTTTCCATCATACTCCTTTAAGATTCTTGAAACTTCAAAAATTTTATTTGCCTTTTCTATTACAATTGGATTTAATTTATCAATGATTTCTCTAATCATACTTTCACCAAAATATTATATGCTTAATAAAGATATCTTTATAAATCATAAATCTTTTGTTTTTATATATTTATGGTAGTGCCATAAATATTCACTAAACCATAATTTTTATATATTAGTTACATTATTTATTAATTTTGCCTAAGTTGGTGAAGCGGGGTAGGGTAGCCAGGTCCATCCCGCCGGGCTCATAACCCGGAGATCGGTGGTTCAAATCCTCCCCCCGCTACCATTTTTGTTTTTTTATTTTGGACAATTATATTTATAAATTTAAATATATAAATATTATTTAGTAATAAAAATAAATGTTCCCCCCGTATCCTACCCTCTCTC
>JALVUY010000161.1 GCA_027023665.1 Methanocaldococcaceae archaeon | reverse complement strand
TTTAAAACCTTCCTTAGCTAAGTATCTCGCACAGGTTAAACCACTTGGACCAGCTCCAACTATGACTACATCTACATCTACTATATCCATCCACATGTCAAAACTTGCCTTTAATATAGCCCTTGTTATTTTAACTTCGTCAGCATTTAACTTTATCTCCTTTAAGTTGTTCATTGAACCACCTTTTTTAATACTTTGGAAATGTAACTATTTATTTTTTCATCTATTTTATCTTTGAGTTCTTCAACCTTTCTAATATTTTCCTTACTTATATTTATTTCTTCCTCTATGTAGGGAGTTTTTTCTAAAACTTTTTCTCCTTTCAGAACTTCAATATCTGTAAAAGTTCCTATTAACTCTCTACCAGTTGATAAAATCTCTTTTTCTATCCAATGAGCTTTTTTTGTTCCAAATACAGAAAATACTGGAAACTTGGTAATTACATTGGAGCCACTTAATATTAATGGACTAATCATTGGAATCTTATCAACCCAAACTCCAGTAATAATTTTAATCTTAGGAAAGTTTAATCTAACATTAGACACCCAATTCATATATTCTATTGTAGTAACTGAGGGTTTATTTTCAAATATCGTCCCTTTTTGAGGATTCAATGAATAGAATGTAATTCTATCTAAGTCCAACTCTTCAATTAGATCTAATAATTTATCAATATCTTCCTCTTTTTCTCCTAAACCTAATATTATAGTTATCCCAGTTTTTAATCCTAATTCTTTAGCCTTTAATAAATTGTCTTTAATTTTATCCAATGGTTTTCCTGGACAAATCCAATCTCTATCTTTGCTAACAGTTTCAACAGCCCCTACAACTCCTTCAATTACATCTAAATTGATACTGTTTAAATCAACAACACCAACATTTAAATACTGCTTGCATTTTTGAACATATGCCACCATTTCAGCAATGTCATTTATTTCTTTTGGACTATAGCCATAACCACCAGATATAAACTCTAATTTCCATCCAATTCTTTTCATTAAAATAGCCTCAGCTAAAATACTCTCTAATTTTCTTCTGGCTTTTTTTGGATCTTTTATTTTATCCTTCTGAGTAGACATATAGCAAAATTTGCAGGGATGTTTTAAATCGCAATACCATCCTAAAAAAAGGGCTCTTTCAAATGTAACAGTATTTTCAAAATGTTTAGTAGTTAATTTAAACGCTTTCCTTACATTTTCTAATATTTCATCAATGTTCATAAACTTCCCCCAAAAGTTATTATTTATTAAAAACTAAAAAATAAAATTAATCTTAATCTTATAATATAAAAAATAATAAAGAATTATTTTAATCCTTCTGTTTGCATATTCTCAATGTATTTTTCAATAACTTTTGGAGAAACTCTTGTTGGGATTCCTAATCTCTCTAATATTATGTTGTTTAATATAGCTTTAAGTATCTCCTTACCTTCTTTTGATTCTGTAATTTCATTTAGTTTTCTCGTAGTTGCAGGAGATTTTAATTTTTTTAAAACTTGGGCTATCTCTTCCTCTGTAATTCTCCCTTTTTTCTTTTGAAAGATTTCATCCGCTATTTTATAAAGTTTGTCAATATCAAACGGTAAATATTCAACAATTTTGTTTAAAACAGTCTCGTCTATCGATGCTAATAATCTCGCTATTTCAATACTTTCAGTATTTTCATCTATTTTTATTTTTTTTACTACAAACCAATTTTTATGCTTCGCTATAAATTCAATTTTATCCTCCACTCTCTCACCAAAATAAAACTTTCAAAATCGAAATAAAAATAATAATGAATATTGTTCAGCTGAAGGGGTCACTGGCATAACAACATACCTTTCACTGAAACATTCCGCTTGTTCGAGAGCCAAAAAATCCCTATCCCATATGGATTCGGCGTGATCAAATGAATCAACTAAATCCTTTATTGTTTTTTTAGTTAAACCAAAATCCATTATCATTCCACCATTGTCTAGGC
>JALVUY010000160.1:329-1981 GCA_027023665.1 Methanocaldococcaceae archaeon | reverse complement strand
GTCCAAGTAGAATACATCTTTACCAGGTATAGTGTTTATATTAGGCACATTTGATTCTTTTTTTGTTGGTTCAAAAGTAGATATTGGGGGAGAAAACAAAGTGTCCTTTTGATTAAACTCAGTATATAGGTCCCTTAGTCTCATAATATAGGCAGCACAAGCCACTAGAGAATTATTGCCTTCATTAGGAGTGGAACCATGACATTGTTTTCCCGTAACTTCTATTTTTAACCACAATACTCCTTTTTCAGATATCTCCACCAGAGAGGAATCTTTAGAACCAAAATCTGGTATTAAGAATACATCAGAATCCTTAAACATTTCTCTGTGGTTTTTAAATAAAAATTCAACACCATATTTGTTTCCTGTTTCCTCATCACTTACAAACAAGAGCCCTAGATTTATATTTGGTTCTACAGAGTTTTTTATTAATGCATCGGCCAAGAGTATAGAAGATACTATTCCCTGATGATTGTCTTCAACCCCCCTTCCGTAGAGGAGATCCCCTTTTTGATGCAACACATAAGGATCTGTGTCCCATAAGGACAAATCCCCTGGGGGTACTATATCCATGTGGGAGACGATCCATAAAGTGGTTGAAGTGTCTTTCCCTTTTAATAAGGCCTATATATTGGGTCTGACCTTTGAAGGAACCCTGTTATCAGGGGCATGTAATTCCCTTATCTCTAACTCATTATATTTTTTTAAATAAGAGAGTATATATTTTGCCTTTCTATAGTAATCATTTATCTTTTCATCTAAGGAAAGAATCTCAAGTGAACATTTCGCTAAATTAGAGGGCGTTCTATAAATCGTTTTAAGATTTTTAACTCTTCCTCTCATGGAGATTTTTTCTTCAAATTTTGGATGATAAAAAATATCTCTTACACTATTCATAGTGTAAGGATAAAATTTCTGTCCCTCATCAACAAAAAATATACAATTTTTTATCTCATCCAGCAAAACTCTCATAAAAGCTGGCGGCATATCTTGCGTTTCATCACACAGAAAAATACTAATTGGCTTAGATTTAAGATACCACTTAAGCTTCTTCCTAAACTCACATATGGCATCTTCCGTTTCAAAAACTTCATAATAACGTTCAATTGAATCTCTTTTGGTAAGGTTAAATTTTTCAAAGTCAAATCCTATTTTTCTTAGAAATTCAAACAAAGAATATATATCAACATTAGACTTTACTTTTAATCTATTAATTTCTCTCTCTATAGTTTCCTTTAGCTTTTTATTAAAACAAAGAACTAAAAACTTTTCATCAGGCCTACTAACAATAAAATTAATAAGGATCACAGTCTTACCAGTTCCAGCAACACCACGTATAATTCTAAATCCTCCTGTATATCCATTAAGAACCGACAACTGCTTATAGTCAAAAAAGGATATTTTACTCTTAGAAAGTAGGGGAACTATATCACTTTCGTTATACTCGCTTTTATCTGTCAAAAGCCTAACCACATTAATAAACTGCTCTTTTGTTGGAACAATATTTAAAGAAGAATTGAAAAAGCGGCGAAATCTTTCCCTATTTAAAAGATCATCTCTAAAAAACACATGATTCTCATACCTTTTAAAAGTAGGATGCAGTTTAAAAAACTTTTCTCCATCTTCAGAAGATATTGACGGAAAAACAACCC
>JALVUY010000160.1:0-319 GCA_027023665.1 Methanocaldococcaceae archaeon | reverse complement strand
AATAGGAATTTCTTTTAAATTTTCATTTAAAAAAGTCTTCAGTAAATCCGCCTTTTGCTTTATAGAATCAAAAGGATTTTCCTTAGCTAAAAGATTTAAATTTTTCCAGTTTTTCACTTCTATTACATAAATTCCTAAAACAGGATGTAGTAGAAGTAAATCTATTTCTTTAGTCCCTGTAATATCTGGAATTACTACCCTATTTAGAATAAGAAAATTTGTTTTTTTAAAATTTTCCTCTCTTAAAAAAGAAGATATAGCCTTAAGGACCTCCATTTCTCCTTCTTTCCCTTTAAACATTCTCTGTAAAGTATTTCTT
>JALVUY010000159.1 GCA_027023665.1 Methanocaldococcaceae archaeon | reverse complement strand
GCTATGAGAGGTAGAACTTCTTTTAAGCCTCTTCAAAAAATAGGACTTGCTCTGATTATTGACAATAAAATAAAAATTACACCACTGGGAGACTATTTTTTAGGAGATAACTTTGATTTAGGAGAACTCTTTTTTAAATCATTTTTGAAATGGCAATATCCAAATCCAATAGATAGAGAATTTAAAAATAAAAATATCTATAATATTAAACCCTTTATAGCCACTTTACATCTAATTAATGAAGTTAATAAGTTATGTGAGGAAAAAGGACTAAAATCAAAAGGTATTTCAAAGGTTGAATTTGAAATATTTGGACAATCTTTACTACATTATAAAGATATAAAAAAATATGCAAAAAATATCATAAATTTTAGAAAACGATATGAGAGTATTAGAGATTTTAAAGAGAGAAACAAATATTCAGAAAAGATAAAAAGAGCCTTTTTAATAGATTTTTCAAATACTGATTTTAACAATATTAAAGATTATGCAGACAATACAATAAGATATTTTAGAATAACAAGATTTATTTATATTAGAGGTGGTGGATATTATATTGATTTAGAACCACGAAGAGAGATAGAGCTTAAAAAACTTTTGGAAACTTTTGATGGAAGTGCAGAGGAGTTTACTAAAGATAAGTATCAACAATATATTTCAGATATAAATTTACCTATTTTACCTTGGGAAAATTCAAAAGAGTTAGAAAAGATTATTTTAAAAATAAAAAGAGAGATTTTTAATTTAGAGTATGAATTAACTTTAAAAAGGGATATTTCTAATTTGAATATTCAAGAGCTAAGAGATTATAGAAAAGAACTTCAAGATAAAAAAATAAAATTAGAACTACAGACCATATATAAAATTGATGAAGTAATAGAAGCACTTTTAGATATAAGAAATCAAGAGATAAAACCTAGTATTGCTCTTGAAAAATATATTACTATGGCATTAAATATAATAAATGATGCTATCAATATTAGAGCAAATTCAATAGTAGGTGATGATAATAATATTATATTTACTGCTCCTGCAAATAAACCTGATATTGAATGTCTTTATCAAAATTTTAATGCTATTTGTGAAGTTACAATGTTAAATGGAAGAGACCAATGGTATAATGAGGGACAGCCTGTTATGAGACATTTAAGAGAGTTTGAAAATAGTTCAGATAAAAAGAGTTATTGTATATTTGTTGCTCAAAGATTACATAGAGATACTATTAATACTTTTTGGTTTTCAGTTAAATATGAGTATGAGGGTAAAAAACAAAATATTATACCTCTGACTATTACTCAAATTGTAAAAATTTTACAGATTGTTAAAAACCTAAAACAGAGAAATAAAAAATTTACTCATAATAATTTACAAACTCTGTTTGATAATATTATCAATTTAAAAGATAAAGTAAATAGTAGTGAAGAGTGGCAAAAAAATATTCCCAAGGAGATATTAAGTTTTGAAAAGGAACTTTTATGCAACTAAATATCCTTTATAACCAAGATTGTTTAAAAGTTTTAAAAGACAGTTCTAAAATAGAACCAAACTCTATCCAACTAATCTTTGCAGACCCTCCATATAATTTATCAGGAAATGGTTTAAAATCGAAAAATAGTAAAACAGGTGGAGATTTTAATATGGTAAATGAAGATTGGGATAAAATGGGGTTTAATGAGTATATAGATTTTACAAATAGTTGGATAGAGGCTTGTAAAGATATTTTAAAACCTAATGGAAGTATCTTTATAGCTTGTAGCTATCATAATATTGGTGAATGCACTATGGGACTTAAAAATAGTGGTTTTGAGATAAAAAATATAATAACTTGGCAAAAGACAAATGCCATGCCAAATCTAACGAGAAGAGTTTTAACCCATTCAACAGAGTTTATTATATGGGCTGTAAAGGGTAAAGGTTGGATTTTTAATTATGAAAAATTAAAAGAGCTTAACCCTGATAAAAAACAAGATGGCACAGATAAACAGATGAGAGATATTTGGACTATGCCACTTTGTCAA
>JALVUY010000158.1 GCA_027023665.1 Methanocaldococcaceae archaeon | reverse complement strand
CTTTATCATATTTGCTCCGTTTCTTTAATTTGCATTTCATTATAAAATAAATCTATGAAAATAAAACTCTTTGCAGTGGGGAAACTGAAAGCGCGCTTTGCGCGGATTGCAGCGGACGAATATAGGTTTCGCATCGTTCACTATGTGCCGTTTGAAGTGGTTGAAGTAAAAGAAGAAGCGATTGTGCAAAACCTCAGCGAGAGTTACTTTAATGTTTTGCTCGACCAGAGGGGGAAGATGTTTACATCCGAGCAGTTTGCACAGTTTATAAACGAAAAATTAGTGCACTACAGAAAAGACATTGCTTTCTTTATAGGCGGTGCAGACGGGTTTAGCAATGCTGAAAGAAAAAAGGCAGACTTTCTGCTTTCTCTTTCAAAGATGACGCTTCCGCACGAACTTGCCCGCGTGTTTTTGCTCGAGCAACTCTACCGCGCATTTACCATTATCAGGGGTGAAAAGTACCACAAGTAATTATGCGCTTCCGCAGACTTTGCAGCGGGGGTCTTTTTGCACGGATATGATTGAAAAGTCGTTGTGGAGCGCATCGTATATGAGGAGTTTCCCGAACAGGCTGCTACCTATCCCTAAAAAGTACTTCACCACTTCACTTGCAACGAGTGTGCCGATAATCCCAACGAGGGGGGTAAACACGCCGTTTGCAGGAATGCGCGCGCTCATCTCTTTGAGTTCTGCTTTGCTTTTTTTGGGAAATACGCAGTTGTAGCACGCTGTTTTGTGCGGCATCACATTCATCACCTGCCCGGTGAACTTTCCTACGGCGCCTATAAAGAGCGGCTTGTTAAATTTTACGGCTTTTTCGTTTATCAGATAGCGCGTTTCGAAGTTGTCCGTTGCGTCCACTATGCAGTTAAATTGCGGGAAAAGCCTTTCTGCACTTTCGCTTTCAATACGCTCTGAGTACGCAATAATTTTTGCATTTGGGTTCATTTTTTCGAGTTTTTCTTTTGCAACGGTTGCTTTTTTTCTTCCGATGTCGCTTGTATCGTAAAGTACCTGCCTTGAGAGGTTTGAGAGTGAAACTGTGTCGTTATCTGCGATGCCCACTCTTCCAATCCCTGCCGAAACGAGGTACATCAAAATTGGGCTGCCCAGACCGCCTGCGCCGATAACGAGCACGGACGCGTTTTTCAGTTTTTCCTGCCCGCTTTCCCCAATTTTGCTGATGTTTATTTGCCTGCTGTAGCGGATTTTTTCTTCTTCGTTTAACATTTTGCCCCTTTTTGAAATTATAAGGATGTTTGTGAGAAATTGCAAAAAGTTTATAATTGGGTTAATTCAAGGAGGGTGGAAATGAAGAAAATGGTCGTTTTAGTGAGTGGTGCATCAAGCGGCATTGGAAAGTCTGTTGCCGAGTATTTACATAAAAATGGGTTTACCGTTTACGGCGCAAGCAGGCACATCGAACCGTCTGATGCGCTGCCTCTTACCGTAAAAATGGATGTAACGAGTGACGAAAGTGTGGAAAGTGCTGTTTCTTTTGTTTTACAAAAGGAGGGGCGCATCGATGCAGTGGTGAATGCTGCGGGCTTTGGCATTGCAGGTGCAGTTGAAGATACCTCAGTTTCCGAAGCAAAAATGCAGTGCGAGACGAACTTTTTTGGCACTCTGCGTGTTGTAAAGGCAGTTTTGCCGCACATGAGAGAGCAGCGCTCTGGATACATTATAAACTTTAGTTCCATAGGAGGGCTCGTCGGCCTTCCGTTCCAGGCATTTTACAGTGCGTCAAAGTTTGCAATAGAGGGGCTTAGCGAGGCGCTCCGCTTTGAAGTAAAGCCATTTAACATTAAGGTGTCGGTGATAGAGCCGGGGGACTTCAAGACGAACTTCACGCAGAACAGGAAGAAAACGGCGCTTGCGCAGGAAGATGAAGCATACAAAGAGCGCTTTTTAAGGTGCCTGTCCGTTATGGAACACGACGAGCAGAACGGGGCAGACCCGATTGTAATTGCAAAAACCGTTTACCGCATTTTGAACACTAAGAATCCCAGGTTCCGCTAC
>JALVUY010000157.1 GCA_027023665.1 Methanocaldococcaceae archaeon | reverse complement strand
CTGTTGAAGATAACAAAAAGCTCATTGAGGATGTCTCGATTATAAAGGTAAAAGAAGACCCAAATGTTCTTCATTTTGATGCTGCAGATACCGAAAAAATTGTAAACAGGGCATACGATATGGGTTTTGAGATTTATGGTATTGAATGTTGGTCTTCTGCGGATATTGGATACTTTAGAACCTATGTTGAAGAAGGATATACCCCTCATTGCGCACCCTGTTTTTGTTTTTTTTCATCAATTCTATAATACCGCCAATAAATCTCTCCAAGTAAATCAAGTATGAAGATATTTCTTTGCAGCAAGTTGGCTACAACTTGCCTGCCTATTTCTTTTATTATAACAATTTGAATTTCATGAAAGTTTTCAAATATCCACCGTGTGGTTGGGTTTTGAATAGGCTTTCCAAGCTGGTTTGGAAAGGTTTTATTCTGCTGTTTTAGCTCTCTTTGTATTTTATATTCCAAAGCACTGTAAACAAGCAGAGAGAGTGTCATAATCATCAGCATTGCTTCAATCCGTTTAGGATTTTTAAGAAATAGGGCATCACTAAGAAACTGAGGAGATTTTAAAAACCTAAATCCCCTTTCAACCCTTTGCTGTGATTTGTATTCGTCCAATAGTTCTTTTTCGGAAAGTGTCATATCGTTTGTTGCAAGGATAAAAAGACCGCTCTTTTGTTCTTGTTTTTGTTTAAGCTGATTCTCTTTCGGTTTTATTTGCAATTGCCAGTAGTATTCATAATAATCGGGCTTTGCATCCTGCTTGGGTCTTCCTTTTGTTTTATATTTTGGTTTTGATATAAGCTTTTGACTATCTATACTGATACATTGAAGCTGCGCCTTTTTTTCTTGAAGTGCCTGGTTTGCATCGGCTTCGCAGAAATAGGCTGTTTTTTGGAGTTTTGCAAGCAGTTTTTCTTCTTGCTCTTTCTGTTTTTCATAATCTTTTTGGATTGTTTTATCCTCTTTTGATTTTGCATATTCACTTTTATAGAGAATCCACTGCTGCTTCATTCCTTCGTATTCTATTTCATATGGAATATATTGATAGTTTTGATCAAGCTGTATGAAGCTTGATTGATTATAGCTTGTAAGTATTGTTTTAGCCTGTTTTAGTTTAGCCGGAACTCTTGATATAAAAAGCATACCATTTTGTTTTATCTCTTGTATTCCTTTAGAGGTAAAGAGTGCTGCATCGGCTATTATTTTTATTTTTGCTTCATCGGCATTTTTTAAAGATGCAATATGCTCTTTGAGTATATCTGCAAACGCTTTTGTATCTATTTGGTTCCCATCTGCCGGTTTCATCCATACAGGGATACCCGCTTGATGCTCCACGATAAGGTTGAGCACCACTTGATTAAGTTCAGGATGGTGGTCTCTGCTGTAACCCTTGGTAATATAAACAACCTTAGGTCTATCCTCGTCACTGCTGTTTTCATTATCGGTAGTATTATTTTCCTGCTGCATACTATCTTTTGCCTGATTGGAATATTTACCGTCAACATGAAAGCTGGTGCTGTCGAGGTGGATTATTGATGGGGAGAGGTTTAAAACCTCTAATGCTTTTTTAGCTATCTTTTCATATAACTCACTAACGCCATACTCAAATATTCTATCGAGGGTTCTGCCCAAAGTATCTTTATTAAAATGTTCTGCTTTAGTGTCTGCTTCAAATAGCTGCCCTATTGCTTTCTTTTCAAAAAAGCGTGGGGTTAGGTAGAGCTGTTTATTAGCATATCCTAAAGAGTTTATTACCATAGCTGCAACTGCCATACCGTGTGAGATTATTTTTGATTCACTCTTTATTGGAACTGTTTTATTAACAACATCTATAATACCAAGCTCTTTTATCATACCCATAACCAATCCGTAATGATCCAAACTTTCAGTCTTCACTCTTTTCATCTTTGCCCTCCGTATTCATTTTCATGAATATTTCAAGCAAATTCCGTTCTCTTTTTATCTGTAAGAAAAAAATGTTCATATTGGGTGCTCAATAGCGGATATAGTTATTTTGCTGCATATATATT
>JALVUY010000156.1 GCA_027023665.1 Methanocaldococcaceae archaeon | reverse complement strand
TTTCAAAATAAAAAACCCTCCGAAATTGGATAAAATCTAACAAAATTCAAAAATATTACATTAAAATACCCCTATTAGAAAAATAACAATTTTTAGCGAGGTAAGATATATCAAAAAGCATAAATTTTAAATATTCTAAGTATATTTATAACACCATAAAAATATTAAATACACCTAATAATAAGAATTTAGAGTTTAGGTTTATAACTAAGTCGAAGGTGAATAAGATGGAGTATAATTATAAAGTAAAATTATTTGATGAACTAGGATTTGTTAGAAAGAAGTGTAAAAAATGTGGGCAGTATTTTTGGACTTTAGATGAAGAGAGAGAGACCTGTGGAGATGCTCCATGCGATATTTATAGTTTTATAGGAAAACCAATAACTAAAAAGCCATACACTTACAAAGAAATGGTTGAGGAATTTATAAACTTTTTTAAAGAACATGGACATCAACCAATAAAAAGAGCTCCTGTAACTGCAAGAAGATGGAGAGATGATATTTTATTAACAATAGCATCTATAGCTGTATTTCAACCTTGGGTTACTAAGGGAATAGTTAAGCCGAAGGCTAATCCTTTGGTTATTGCTCAACCATGTATTAGGTTAAATGATGTTGATAATGTTGGAAGAACTGGAAGGCATTTAACATGCTTTACAATGGGAGGACATCACGCTTTTAATAGGGAAGATGATTTTAAATACTGGCAGGATGAAACTGTTGAACTATGCTTTAACTTCTTTAAAAAGTTAGGAATTGATGAGAAATCTATAACATTTATTGAGAGTTGGTGGGAAGGAGGAGGAAATGCTGGGCCGTGCTATGAAGTAATAACACATGGAGTTGAATTAGCTACTTTAGTTTTTATGCAGTATGAGAAAGTTGGAAATGAGTATAAAGAAATTCCTCTAAAAATAGTAGATACTGGCTATGGAATTGAGAGATTTGTTTGGGTTTCTACTGGAGAGCCTACTATATATGACGCAATTTTTAAAAATATTATTAAAAACTTAAAGGAAGATGCTGGAATTGAAGATATTGATAAAGAAATATTGGCTAAAATAACGGAAGTTGCTGGATTAATGGATGTTAAAGATGTTGGTGACCTAAAGAAATTAAGAGAAGTTGTAGCTAAAAAGGTTAATATTTCAGTAGAAGATCTTGAGAGATTAATATCTCCTTATGAAGACATTTATGCAATTACAGACCATACGAGGGCTTTAGTATTTATGTTGGGAGATGGTATTGTTCCTTCAAATGTTAAAGATGGATATTTAGTTAGAATGCTTATAAGGAAAACATTAAGGCACATGGATAGATTGAACCTTTCAATTCCTATAACCGAGATTGTTGCAATGCAATTGAAGGATATGAAAGATTTATATCCAGAATTATTAGAGATGGAAGATTACATTATGGAAATTTTAGAGATAGAGGAGAAAAAGTATAGGCAAACAATTGAGAGGGGTAAAGGATTAGTAGAGAGATTAATAAAGAGTAAAAAAGATATTGATTTAGATACATTAATTGAATTATACGATAGTCATGGATTGCCTCCAGAAATAGTTAAGGAAGTTGCTAAATCATTTGGTAAAGATATTAAAATTCCAGATAACTTCTATACAATAGTTGCTGAAAGACATGAAAGTAAGGAAGAGAAAAAGGAAAAAGTTAAATTACCAGAAGTTGATGTGGAAAAAACTGAACTCTTATTCTATAAATATCCAAAAATGAAAGAGTTTGAGGCAAGAATATTAAAGATTGTTGATAATTATGTAATTTTAGATAAAACTGCCTTTTATCCAGAGGGGGGAGGGCAGAAGGCAGATACTGGATATATAATAAAAGGAGATAAGAAATTTAAAGTTGTTGATGTTCAGAAAGAGAATGACATTGTGTATCATAAATTAGAGAATGTTGAAGGATTGAAAGAAGGAGATAGTATTAAAGGAGTTATTGATTGGGATAGAAGACTAAATTTAATGAGACATCACACAGGTACTCACATTATCAATGCGGCGGCACAAAAAGTTTTAGGAAAACATGTTTGGCAGGCAGGTTCAGATGTTGATGTAGATAAGGCAAGGTTAGATATAACTCACTACAATAGAATAAGCAGAGAAGAATTAAAAGAGATTGAGAGAATAGCCAATGAGATCGTTTTAAATAATTACAATGTAAAAAGTATATTTATGGATAGAAACGAAGCAGAGGAAAAGTTTGGATTTAGAATATACCAAGGAGGAGTAGTTCCAGGGAATATTTTAAGAATTGTTATTATTGAAGATCATGAAGGGAATATAATTGATGTCCAAGCTTGTGGAGGGACTCACTGCCAAAATACTGGAGAAGTTGGATTTATAAAGATTTTAAAAACAGAGAAAGTTCAGGATGGTGTTGAAAGACTTATATATGCAAGTGGATTAAATGCCTTAAAGGCTGTACAAAATATGGAAGATACATTAGAAGAGAGTGCTAAAATATTAAAATGCTCTGTTGAAGACCTTCCAAAGGTTGTAAAGAGATTCTTTGAAGAATGGAAAGAACAAAGGAAAAAGATAGAAGAATTGGAGAAGAAAATAGGAGAACTTAAAAAATTCGAATTAATGAATAAGTTTGAGACAGTTGGAGATTACAAAGTTTTAGTTGAGAAGGTTGAAGGTAATCCAAAGGAAATGTTGAATATAGCTGATAACTTAGCCAAAGAAAATGCTATAGTTGTTTTATTAAATGACAAAGGAAATATAGTATGTAAAAGAGGAGAAAAAGTTGATATAAAAATGAATGAACTTATAAAATATATCGCTAAGGGAGGAGGTAAAGAGCATTTAGCCCAAGGTAAATATGAAGGAGATTTAGAGAATATTAAAAACAAGGTCATTGAATTCATTAAAAATAAACAATAAAACCTATTTTTTTAAGATTTAAAAATTTAGTTTTTAATTTAATTTTTTAATTTTTTAGGATATTTTTGATTAAGATAATTTTTATAATTTATTTAGTGGTGAAACTATGGAAAATATAAATGTTATTGATTTATTTTGTGGTTGTGGCGGATTTTCTAAGGGATTTTTAGATGAAAACTTTAAAATTATAGGGGCCATTGAAAATTTTAAACCTGTTGTAAAAACTTACTTGTATAATATTAAAGCGCCTGTGTGGATAGATGATATAAAAAGAATCCCTCCAAAAGCATTTGACGAATTTATAAAAAATGAAAAAGTTGATGTAATTATTGGCTCTCCTCCTTGCGAGCCATTTACAAAGGCAAATAAATCAATTAAAGACAATCCATTAGATAGATTATATAAGGACAAAGTTGGAAGGTTAGTTTTATACTATATTAATTATGTTGATTACTTTACACAAAAAAATGACGATTTAATATTTGTTATGGAAAATGTCCCACAAATTAAAGAAATTAAAGATGAATTAAAAAAGTTGTTTGGGGACATAGGACATAATGTTTATTTTAACATATTAAGAGCAGAGGATTATGGAAATCCCTCTAAGAGAGCGAGAATGTTTATTTCAAATGTAAAATTAAAACCAAAGAAAACTAAAAAAATTGTTGTAGTTGAAGAGGCATTAAAAGATATTCCAAAAGATGCTAAAAATCACGAAATTAAAAAACTATCTAAGGATAAAATAGAAAAAATATCTAAATTAAAATGGGGAGAAGCATTGTATAGATATAGAGGTAAAAGAAAGTTAATGGTTAATTGGTATAGATTACATCCTCACAAATTGGCTCCAACTGTTAAAGGAAAGAGTAGATTTGTCCATCCTTACGAAGATAGATTATTAACCGTTAGAGAACAGGCAAGATTGATGAGTTATCCTGACGATTTTGTATTTTTTGGAGGAAGAGAAGTTCAATACAACCAAATTGGAGAAAGCGTTCCTCCTATATTAAGTAGAGTAATAGCAGAAGAAGTAAAAAAGATTATAGATAAAAAAATTTAAATTTTTACAGTTTTTCTTCTCTTAAATCTATTGTTTGATGCATTTCTGGGCCAGTAGAAATTATAGTAACTGGAACCCCAGTAACCTCTTCAATTTTTTCTATAAACTCTTTTGCCTTATCACTCAATTTATTATAATCTGTTACTCCATAACACTCCTTATCATATTTATCTAATCCAGTTAGAGCAATCTGTGTCGCTCCATTCAATCTACAGGCTTTTCTTGCTAATTCAAAATCAAAATAACCTACTCTTCTCCTTCTTCCAGTAACTGTCCCATACTCTACTATTCCCAATTTCTCTGCCTCTTCTAAAGGCATCTCAGTTGGAAATGGGCCAGCTCCTACTCTTGTAGGATAACTTTTGAATACTACAATAACTTCATCAACTCTTGTAGGCCCTATTCCAACATCAGCAGCAAATGATGATGCAGTTGTATCCTTAGAAGTTACATAAGGATAGGTTCCATAATATAATGATAATAAAGTCCCCTGTGTTCCTTCAATTAAAACATTTTCTCCTCTATCTAATGCATCATTTACCTCCTCAGAAACATCTCCTAAGTATTCCTTTAACTCCTCAATATCTTTTGCCTGTTTTAGAACTCTCAAAACTCTATCAACATTTGCAGGACCACAACCGCTTCCAGTAGTTCCAATTTCTTTGGCTAAGTGTTCATCACTTCTATCCATAATTTTATGTTTTTCTTCAATAATTCCACATCTATAATCTACAATTAATCTCTCTTTAACATTAAAATCTTTGAGCATTTCAACTTCTTTTAGTAAAACTTCAGGATCTACCAAAACACCAGCCCCTATTGCCAATTTTGCCTCTTTGTATGGAAATCCTGTTGGTATCATTCGAATTCCATAAGATTTTTCTCCAATAGTTACTGTATGCCCTGCATTAGGTCCTACTCCACCTCTCGCAATAATATATGGCTTATCTTTGTCACAGATATAGCTTATTATTTTTCCTTTTCCTTCGTCTCCCCATTGTCCACCAACTATTATAGTGCAAGTCAATAAAACCACCTTTTTCCTTATTCAAAACCTTATATTTTTTTGTGGTTGTAATATTTAAAATTAATCAATATTAAACAATAAAGATAAATAAATTTAATAAATTTAACATTATTTTTTAATTTCACATAAGATTTTCCCATATTTCTTTTTAAATTCATCTAAATTTTTAATAGTTGTGTCTAAGGTTAGAGGAGTTATTGAGATATGTCCTTTTTTTCTCAAAACATAAACATCCGTATCTTCCTCCTCCTCAAATATTGGATATCCATCAATCCAGTAATAGCTTCTACCTCTTGGATCTATTCTCTCCTCTACATGAGTGGAATACATCTTCTTAGCCAATCTTGTAATCTCTATTGGTGTCTCTAAGTTGGCTTTTTCTGGAATATTTACATTTAAAACATCGCAGGGCATATCATAATCTAAATATTTCTTAGCAATTTTTGTGGTAATCTTTGCAGGAATTTCAAAGTCTATAGGAATTTCTAACTCTCTAAATTTTAAATGGTCTGAGGTTATCTGTAAAGATGATGCTATTGCCTTAGCCCCGTGATGTGCCGCTTCAAAAGCCGCTCCTAAAGTTCCAGAGGTCATTATTTCAGTTCCAAGATTTTCTCCAAGGTTTATTCCTGAGATTACTAAATCAGGAACTTTTTTTAATATTTGATATATTCCCAAAATTACGCAGTCTGTTGGAGTTCCTGAAACAGCATAACCAACAATATCTTTAGTTAATTTAACTTTTGTCATTCTCAAAGGCTCAAACAAACTTATTGCTCTTCCAATACCACTCTGCTGATTCGTTGGAGCTACTATGGTTATATTAGCTTCAGGAAACTCTTCCTTTAAAGATTTATATAATGCTATCAATGAGGGGGAGTAAATACCATCATCATTTACTAATAATATATCCATATAATGTCACCAACATACTTTTACGATATTGAGTTTTTTAGAATTTAATATTTTATATAGTAAGTATTATTATTGTAAACTATTGTAAGTAAACTATTAAGGTTATCTTTAACATTTAAATATTGAGTGATAATATTAAGTTAAATATATTCAAATTAAAATTTATGAGGGATTAGTATGAAAAAGAGAAGTATAACTGAATTTCAAGTTTTATCTGAAATTATAAGGAAACAGCCACATATAAAACAAAAAGATATTGCTGAAAATTTGGGAATAACAGTTCAGGCAGTTTCAGAGCATATAAGGAATTTAGTCAAGGAAGGTTATGTTAAGTCAAGAGGTAGAGGAGAGTATGTAGTTACTGAAAAAGGTTTAAGAAAGTTGAAAAATTGGATATCTGAATTTAGAGAATACTTAGATGAAATTAATTCTGCAGTTTATAGATATAAAGATATATGGCCAGCAATTGCAGATGAGGATGTTAAAGATGGAGAAACTGTATATTTATATATGAAAGAAGGTTTATTGTATGCTTCAAAGAAACCTAAAGGAGAGGCAAAGGCTAAAGTATTGTATGGAGGAAAAAAGGGAGAAGATATTTCTATCTGTGAAATTAAAGGAATTATAGATGTTCCAAAGGGAAGGGTTATAGTATTCAAAATCCCACCAGAAGTTATTGGGGGTTCAAGGGCTGTCAATTTTGATTTAATTAAAGATTATCTTAATAAGACCGATAATTATGTTGTAGCCACAATGGGAACTGTTGCCTACGTTGTAGCGAGAAAGTTAAATATTAAACCAGATATAAGATTTGCAGTTCCAGAGGCTATAGTAAATGCATGCAACAGAGGTTGTAATGTCATTGCTTTAATAACTGGAAAAATGGCTGAGAAAGTTATTAAAAGGTTAGATAATGCAAAAATTAGTTATACAGTATTAGATGCTAATAAAGAAAATGTAAATTAAATATAAACGAGGAATATAAACGAGGAGTAAAATATGTATAATATAATTTTAGCAAAATCGGCCCTTGAGTTGATTCCTGAAGAAATAAAAGACAAAATAAAAAAGTCCAGAGTTTATAAATATGATATATTAGATTCTAATTATCATTACAGAGCTATGGAGGAATTAATAGATAAAAGAATGAGAGGCAGGCCAGATATTGTTCACATCTCCCTTTTAAATATCTTAGATAGTCCTATAAATCATGAAAGAAAATTAAACATTTACGTTCATACATACGACGATAAAGTTTTAAAGATAAATCCTGAAGTAAGGTTACCAAGAAATTATTTTAGGTTCTTAGGAGTTATGGAGGATGTTTTAAAAGGGAAAAGAAATCCTTTAATAAAAATGGAAGAAAAAAGTTTGGAAGAATTGCTAAATGATATTAACGCTAAAAAAATTGCCTTAATGACAAAACAGGGGAAATTAACACATCCAAAGCTTTTGAAAGAATATGACACTTTTATAATTGGAGGATTTCCCTATGGAAAGCTAAAGATTGATAAAGATAAAGTTCTTGGAGATATTGAGGAGATAGCCATCTATGATAAAGGTTTAATGGCTTGGACTGTTTGTGGAATAATTTGCTATACTTTAAGTTTCTAAATTATGTGTATAAATATTAATAACAAAAATATAAAATTAATTAATGTGGATAAATTATTTAAATCATAACATCAAAATTTTTAATTGTAGGTACTTTTTCTTTTAATAACTTAATAAATCAAAATTCTTAAATATAATTATTTCTATAGAATAAGGTAGAGAATATGTCGAAACTTGTAAAGCTACATTTTGTTAGAACTCTAAATAGATACAAGGAATTACAAAAAATTATGGTAAAAGATGTTATGCTGTCTGGGGAGGTTATTACTATAACTCCTGAAAGCTCTATGGGTGGGGAATTTAATAAGAATGATTAAGCACAATGTATCATAATAATGGAAATGTAGGAACAACAAAATCTCCAATACCTTTTGGAGCAATCGTCATATCTTTAGTAGTAGTATTATTTTTGTTGGTAAGACGCTATGAAAACTAAATGTAATTTCACTGTCAGTTTATCAAAAGTTAAATAATAAAGTTGTTTAAAAGAAATTATTAACTTCTTTTATGCAGTAATAAACTAAATCAACAGTTTTTTCTAAATCTCTTTTGTCAATAACCTCAACTGGTGTATGTATGTATCTTGCTGGAACTGAGATAACACCTGTTGGAATTCCCTCTCTTGTTAAATGTATTGCTGTAGCATCAGTAGTCCCTCCTTCTCCAACTTCCCACTGAACATCTATCTTATACTTTTCAGAAACTGCTCTAATCATCTCTAAAACCTTTGGATGAGCTATTAATCCTCTCCCTGATGCATCTACTATCCCAATTACAGGCCCTTTACCTAAATCAACTGGAGCATCTTCTTTTTTAATTCCAGGGTGGTCTCCTGCTATTGTTACATCTAACGCAATAGCAACATCTGGATTTATTTTAAACGCTGAGACTCTTGCTCCTTTTAATCCAACTTCTTCTTGGACTGTTCCAACTGCATAAACTTGGCAGTCAATATCTTCATTACTTAATCTTTTCATAACCTCTAAAAGTATAGCACAGCCTACTCTATCATCAAAAGCTTTTCCTGCCAATCTATGTTTTCCTAATTCATACACTTCACTCAAAAAGGAAACCCATGTTCCAATATTAACTCCCATCTCAATGGCTTCTTCTCTACTTTCAGCCCCTATATCTATAAACATATCTTCATATTTTATTAATTTATTTCTTTCTTCCTCTTTCATTCTGTGTGGTGGCTTAGAACCAAGAACGCCAATTAAATCTCCTTTCACTCCATGAACTACAACTTTTTGATTTAATATAGTTGGATCATAAATCCCTCCAATTTTTGTGAATTTTAAAAAACCATTTTCATCAATGTATTTAACCATCAAACCAATCTCATCCATATGAGCGGCAATCATTATTTTTTTTCCTTTATCTCCTTTTTTAGCAATTAAGTTTCCAAAGTTGTCAATAATTACCTCATCACAGTATTTTTCTAATTCTTTTTTCATAAATTCTCTAACACTATCTTCCCTCCCAGAAATTCCATGTAATTTTGAGAGTTTTTTTAAATAATCTACAACCATCATTTTCACCCTATAGTTATTATTAACTTTCAATATTTTCACTAAGGAGATAAACATTT
>JALVUY010000155.1 GCA_027023665.1 Methanocaldococcaceae archaeon | reverse complement strand
GATAAAAACAACAACCTACATAAGTAAATATATAACTATGTGCAAAAAATTTATAAATAATAGATGTTATCTATTATTAAGTAAATTCTATTTATTCTATTTATTCTATTTATTCTATTTATTCTATTTATTCTATTTATTTAGTTTTTAATTTATATTTAAGATTTGTTGAATTTATTTTAGGTAATTTTGTTTTTGTTATTATTACTATATTGTCAATTTATTGTTAATGTTTGGTGACATTATTATGAATACTAATACTGTAAATAACGTAAACATAGAAAAAATCTTAGAAGATTTAAAAATTATTAATTCTGAAGCAAAATATATGGGACTTAAAATTGTCTTAGTGAGGCATGTAATTGAACCTCATATTAACAATGAAAAAATAATGCGTAGAATATTAAAATCAACCGAAAATAGTGAATTATATAACTTAATTTTATTATCATGTCCCAAGTTAAAATATTACTCTAAAAAAATAAAAAATTAATTAATTATATATTAAAATCTTGAAATCTTTTGAAGTAGCATTCCTTCCACTTTAACAGGATACAATATTCTTGCCAATTTTGCAGCAGATTTTAATCTTTCTTCAGAGTCTGAGTATATTGTATATAAAACATCTCCCTTTTCTACTTTATTTCCTACTTTTACATTTAAATATACTCCAGCCTTTTTATCATTTGGTGCTCCAGCTTCTTTAGCAAGTCTTGTAATCCCTGAGTTAGATATTCTCGTTACATACCCATCAATTGGAGAGCGTATGTCTGCATAGTATTTCCCAATTTCAATTTCCTCAGAACTAACTTCTTTCCCTCCCTGAGCAACAATTATTTCCATAAATTTATCATGTGCCTTACCCTTTGCTAATATATCCTCAGCCATATATTTTCCTTCTCCAGGAAGAGCAACACCTCCCATCTCTAATAAAATTCCTGCAAGAGATATAGATTTCTCAACTAAACTCGTTGGAGCTTGTTTGTAATCTTCTAAAGCTAATAGTGCTTCTTTTGCTTCTAATGCTGGACCAATTGCCCTTCCAATTGGTTGACCCCCATAGGTAATAGCACATTCAGTAACTATTTTTAATCTTTCGCTTAACTCAATAAAGTTCCTTGCTAAACTTGATGCCTCTTTTATACTTTTAACCTTTGCTCCATAGCCAGTTGGAATATCAATTAATAATTTATTAACACCCATTGCTAATTTTTTAGCCATAACACTTGACAATAGTAGTGGTTTAGGATCTATCCCCAATGGTCTTTCTACATTTATAGTTATATCATCTGCAGGAGCCAATTCTAAAGATCCTCCCCAAACCATACATCCATTGGTTTCTTTAACTACTCTTTTTATCTCCTCGATAGTTAGATCTACTCTTGTTAAAACCTCCACAACATCTGCTGTTCCTGCGGCAGAAGTTATAGCTCTCGAAGACGTTTTTGGAATCTTTAAGCCAGTAGATGCAACTATAGGAACTACAAGTAAAGCATATTTATTTCCAGGAACTCCTCCAATTGAATGCACATCAAATATTTGTGTCTCCCAATCAACCATTTTTCCAGTTTCAGCCATTCTAATAGTCATTGCTTCAATTTCATCCATATCCATTCCATTTATATATAAAGATGTAACAAAGGCAGAAATTTCAATATTTGTTAATTTTCCATCAACCATTTCATCAATAATTGCAAAAATTTCTTCTTTTTTTAATTTATTACCATCCATTTTTTTTCTTATATATGCAAGTGATCTTGGTCTATCAGCGTGCCTTATTGTAACCACATCTCCTTCTTTAACATTTAACTCCTTAACAAGTTTTTTAGGTAATCCTACTTCTCCTCTACTTATCAAACTGGTTGAAGAATACAAAACGCCAATAACTTCTTTATCTTTAAATTTAACCACTACTCTATCCTGAGGAAAGTATTGGGAATTTTTTAAATCTTCAGAATTTATTAAAACTAAATTCTCCAAGTCAATATCTAATACTCTAACCTTCAAAAATAACATATAAATCCACCATTTCAATTATTAATTCAAATAAACTATGTT
>JALVUY010000154.1 GCA_027023665.1 Methanocaldococcaceae archaeon | reverse complement strand
TTAAAAGGCAAGGTAAAGACTATATTTCAATAATCAATCCAAACACAAATAAAGCAGTCCGTTTAAAAGGAGAATACTACAATGAAAACTGGACAATTGATAGAACAATTGAAAAAGTCTCTAAACGAGAAGAACGAGAAAGTATTGTTAGACTTGGAGAAGAACTTGGAAAAATCGTGGCAAGAGATGCAGAGGCGAATAGAAAGAAATATTCAAATGCAAAACGAAAACTTATTAAAAGAGATAAAGCAGAAATTAGAGAACATCGATTGGGAATTGGAGCAGTGCAGAATAAAGAAAAATTGGAATTGGGCGGTCGGAGGAATAGTTATAGGCATAATATTAGCAATGATAGTATGCAAAATAATATTAAAAGGATAGAAAATGACATCATTAGAAGAGACTTTATTATTGGAATTAGAGCAAGAAGAGAGATATCGCAACCATCTATTGCAGAGTTTAAAGAGCTTATTCAAAGAACAAAACGAATTAATAATTCAGAACGCACAAGAAACGAAACAATTAAACGAGATGGTAACGAAACAAGAGCAAGAGATAGAGAAATTAAACTCCTTACTTTTAAAGCAATCTCAACAGATAGAAAAATTGACGAAATTGTCAGCCTTGCAACAGCAACAAATAGAAAAATTGATGAGCGAATTAAAAGAAAACACACAACAAACGAGCAGGTTATTGAACTCGAACAGCAAATTAATAAATTATATGGAGCATTTAACAAGCTCATTGATGCAATTAAAAGAGGATTTAAAACAATAGTTACTCGTTTAAAATATAAGCGTTTGATTAGAGAAGCAGACGAGCTTTTAAAAGAAGAAATTGCTCCTCCTTCTCGCACTTTTAAAATAAAGAGATAATCAGATTAACCCCTCCTCTTTTAATTCTTTTAGATGATTAATAATCGTAGGTCTTGATAATTTGGTAGCTTTTGATAATTTTGTTACATTCCAAGTTCCGTCTTTCTTTTTGTATTCGTCCGCCAGTAAGTTATTTTGAATAAATCCAAGCAATATAGCTCTTGCTCTTTGTTTTTTTAATTTAGCGTTTTCTTTTGCTCTTTCGCTTCTTGTCATTTTCCATTCCCTCCTTTTAGGTATAGTCCAGCCTCTATTGTTATACCAATTCCAAATATTTCTACATTTAGCCCTTAAAGTGCTTTTATCTTTTCTGTCAAAAAAGTTATTAAAAGCGTAGTCTTGGAGCATTTCGTAGGGAATAGGCGTTCCCTCTCCAAATTCTTTTATTAACTCCTCTGTATATAATTTTATAGCCCAAAAAACTTGGTCTATTGTCCCAACACTATCAGTCGTCCAAATTTTCTTTTTATTAGCCCAGTAAAGCGAAGGAAGATTTTGGAACTCTTTTAATTCGTGAGTATGTTTAATATCAACAAGAGCTTCTCTTGCAAGCTCTGGGCGATAAGGTAGTCTTTCAGGCTTATGCTCTTTATAAGCGATTATATATCTCGCGATTATGTCGTTAAAGTATTCTCTACTTTTAGTAGTTCCGGGATAGCCATCTACAAGCCAGCCAATAAATACGCCTCTTTGGGTGTGTAGCAAGTAGTTTGGTGCAGGTAGGTTATATTCTATAAATTCGTCCCCTCTCGCTCCATACAAGAAGAAATAAAGCCAAGTATTTTGGTATAATTGCATTACCGAGCCTTTCAGAGCCTACAAGCACACCCGCCAAAGTCTGCTTGTAGGCTTTTTTTTGATATTCTACTGTCAAAATCATACACTGTTTTTTACAGCTTGTCAATAGTGTAAAATTCAAACGCATATAAGGGGGTATACCATTTTGCAGTCGCAAAATGGTATTCTGCGAAGCAGATGTTTAACCTATTTTCTCCGCTTATATAACATATAAGCGGAATAAAAAAGGTAATTTTTTAAAAGAGAAAAACAAAATAAGTTCCGACTAAGCCCCGCCCCTCTCTTTTAAAGGCAGGTTATTCCTGTAAGTTTAGATAATCAGATAATTTTGTTAGTTAGTAGAGTTTGGTATATCCAAAAACGGCTCGCGAAATTTTTGAGCAATTTTAAGCCC
>JALVUY010000153.1 GCA_027023665.1 Methanocaldococcaceae archaeon | reverse complement strand
CTTTAAATCAAAAAATAAAGATTTTTAGCGAGAGAAAATATACTAAAAACATAAAATTTAAATATCCTAACCCCTGTATATACTCTTAACTACAAATAACTTTTTAAATTAAAATGTGAGGGATATGTGCTCGATAAGTGGGATAATTATTAAAGAACAACCAATCCCTGTAAAATATGCAATAGATATGATGAAGATTTTGAAACATAGGGGTAGGGATAGTTCTGGAATGTTAATTGATGATAACATTATTTACTTTAAAGATTTTAAGGATGTTGAAAACTTAAATGTAGACATTAAAAACATCACTATAGGGCATAACAGATTGGCAATTGTAGGAAAATATGGAAACCAGCCAATTCCTAATGAGGATGAAAATATATGGTTAGTTTGTAATGGAGAAATTTATAACTATATTGAATTAATGGAATATTTAAAGGAAAATCATGAGTTTAAAACAGATACTGATAATGAGGTTATAATTCATCTATATGAAGAGGATAGGTTAGAAGAATTGGATGGAGATTATGCATTTGCAATTTATGATAAATTAAAAAATATTCTATTGTTGGCGAGAGATCCTTTTGGAGTTAAGCCATTATTTTATGTTGATACTAAAAAATATTTCGCATTTGCCTCTGAAAGAAAAGCATTATGGCATTTGTTGATAAATATCGATAACTGCAAGAAAGATTTAGATGTATTAAATAGCAAAATTAAGACATTGATACCAAACTCTCAACTAATCTATTACTTAGATAACCACAGAATAGAGATTATAGAAAATTTCAAAGATGACTTTAAAAATCTAAATAATAATTATAAAACAAATTTATGTTATGAAGAGGCAAAAAAATACTTAGAAAAGGCATTAAAAAATGCTGTCTTAAAGAGAGTTAGAGACCTATATAGAGTGGGAGTTATATGCTCTGGAGGAGTTGATAGTTCTTTAATTGCAAAATTAGCATCTTTATATTGTAAAGAAGTTATTTTATATGCTGTAGGAACAGAAAATAGTGAAGATATAATTTATGCTGAAAAATTAAGTAAAGAGTTAAATTTACCTCTAAGAAAGAAGATAATCTCTGAAAATGAATATGAGGAATATGTTTTTAAAGTATGTAGAGCGATTGACGAAGTTGATTTAATGAAAATAGGTGTGGGAATTCCAATTTATGTTGCCTCTGAACTTGCTAATAAAGATGGCTTAAAAGTTGTTCTATCTGGACAAGGGGCTGATGAACTATTTGGTGGCTATGCAAGACACGAAAGAGTTTATAAAGAAAAAGGAGAGGAAGAATTTAAAAAGGCCTTGATAAATGATATTAACAATATATACAAGGTAAATTTAGAGAGAGATGACCATTGCACAATGGCTAATGGTGTAGAGTTGAGAGTTCCATTTTTAGATGAAGATGTTGTTAAAGTGACATTATCTCTACCTACAAATTATTTAATTTCAGACCTTAGAAAAAGAATTCTAAGAGATGTAGCCTCTAAATATCTTCCAGATTATATAGCATATAGACCAAAAAAAGCGGCTCAATATGGTAGTGGTGGAGAAAAAATAATATATAAGGTGGCTAAAAAATATGGCTTCTCAAAGAAAAAAATTAATGAATTTTTAAAGTTATTAAAGAACAGAGTTATTGAAGATTTTATTAATGGATTGATTTAGTTGTGTTGGGATTTGGTCTAAGATTGATTGGTCTATTTGTGTATTGATTGAGGATGACGAACTACTGCTTTTGCTAGTTTGAGTGTTGCTGTCTTGGTTTGTTGTATCTGTGTTTGTGTCTTGGGTTGTATCTGTTGAGTCTGTTGTTGTGGTCGTTGTGTCGGTAGTTGTTGTAGTTGTAGTGTAGTCAGGTGGTGTGTATGTATCTTTGTCTGAGTCTGTATAACTTGATGAGGTTGATTTGGTGTGTTCTATTATTCCATCGCAGTTTTCATCGTAGTTGTTATCTGGAATTTCTGGGAAGGTGAGTGTTATTGTGTTGCTCCAATTTGATTTTTTAAATGTTGAGTCAATTGCTTGAATTTGAATTTTGTAACATTGGATTGGCATGTTTTTTAGTGT
>JALVUY010000152.1 GCA_027023665.1 Methanocaldococcaceae archaeon | reverse complement strand
GAAGGGCGTGAGGAATTTACAATCCCCCCTAATTCCCCCAGGGGGGATTGACTAATCGATATATTCGCGCGCTGCGCATCGATTAGTTTTATTTTTTTAAGACCAAGATTTCATTTTTACCCCCCCCAACTATAAATATAGGTACTAAAATATTTTTACACATTAAGTGTCTGTCCCTTTATGGGATGGGCGTTAGGTGTGAATGTTACTCTTAAGGCAGTGTAGGCGACAGCCGAAACTTCCTAAAAGTTGCACTTCGGAGAAGTGGGACTTTTAGGTCGCCTTGCTCTTCTTAGAATTAAACGACAAAAAAATAATGTTGATTATATAAAATTTTTGAAAATAATATTTTTTTTGAAATTCGTTCCTATAACAAAATTATAAATAAATATAAAAAGGACAAATCATGAAATTTAAACTTGAATATAAAAAATCAATCCTGACCTTAAAAATAAAATTTAAAGTCAATTCAATCTTTATATTTTGTAAAAAATTCCTATAACAATCTTACTGGTTTCAATGAATTTCTCATTTCTAAAAAATATAAAGATTAGAGCTCCAGGTAAAAAAGAAAAGTAAAAAATATAAAATTTTTACAAACACCCCTTAGGTAAAGTTCGAGTTTCCGATTTTCAAAAAAGAGTTTTTTAGGAAATTCATTTGACTGGGTTTCCGATTTTCGCTATAATAAGGGTAAAAAAAAAGCTAAGCCCCTTGATTGGCGTCGGAGGGCTTAGCTTCTTGAAAGTCATTGTATGGATAAAATTATACCAGAAAATACTAAATTATCAAAAGCATTTTGGATTTATTTTTGGCTAAATGGAGCTGGTGATGAATGGATAGATTATAACTTGCCGATACCTACGCTTCAAAAGCACATAAACCAGGGTTATTTTGTTGGTTGGGCTATCGATGGATATTTTGCTACTCCTAAAGGTATAGAGTTTTTAAACGACATTATAGCAAGGTTCTTAATTAGCTTCAAAGAACTAAACATCAAAAGATTACCTTTTAAACCGCAAACAAAAGATTTAGACTCTAAAACTGCACATATATATGCAAAAGTATATAAACTAAAAGAATTTAGTAAACAGCTCAAAAGTTTACCAGTTAAAAAAAGACTTAATCCGTCCAGGGCTGATATGTTTGAAGATTTTACATTCTGGGCTATAAAACTGTATGCAGAAGATATGATTAGAGATTATGGACAGATTAGTTATGGTATTTTTGAAACTTGGGCATTAGCGCAGTTTGAATATAAGGAACGCTCAACCATTAGAGCAAAATGCAGAAGTATTTACAACTGGTATGAAGAAAGAAATTGGGAACTATCTAAAAAACATAAACCGTTAAAACAGCATTTGGAGGAAACTATGGCTAGCAGAAAAGAGCATATTATAAGACTAAATAAAAATAAAGGGGAACAAAATAAAAGAGCTGTAATAAATGTTATTACTGGACTTTTTGCAGATGACTACAAAAAGAAATCAGGAGCATGGCATTTTGGAAAAATTGCTACTCAAGTTGGATTATCCTCTAAAACAGTAGCAAAGATTATAAAAGAATATGGAAATAAAGAATAATAAAAAGCTACCTACCCCATAAAGGGATAAGCAATTTTAAATCTAAAAATTAGACTACTATTTTTTTGTATAGCCTGCATCTTCCAGCATTTTATAAACTTCTTTATGTGTATTATACTTAATAGTTCCATCTTTACATTTGTCTTTTAAATAATTATATACATCATCATATTCTTTGTATAAACTTGCAACATATGTAAATTCATGCTCTTCATCGCAATTAAAATATTTATCATCTCTTTTTTTATCTGAAGACACTGTTTTTACCTCCTTTCTGTTATTTCCATTACTTGCTATTAACGGATATAGAATTATACAATTTATAACGGCAAAATAATATAAACATAAGGCTCAATTCTAGCGATAGCGAATTGAGCACACAACCGAAGGGCGTGAGGAATTTACAATCCCCCCTAATTCCCCCAGGGGGGATTGACTAATCGATATATTCGCGCGCTGCGCATCGATTAGTTTTATTTTTTTAAGACCAAGATTTCATTTTTACCCCCCCC
>JALVUY010000151.1 GCA_027023665.1 Methanocaldococcaceae archaeon | reverse complement strand
TTTAAAGCTCTACCTTTTCCTTCATTTTTTTTATTTATAAGTTTGATGTTTTCATTTGGATGATTCTTTATGAATTCTTCAACTATTTCTTTAGTTCTATCCGTTGAACCATCATTTACTACGATAATTTCTTTTTCTAAGGGTAACTTAACTTTTAAAATTTTTTCTAAGATTTTTTTTATTGTTTTTTCCTCATTATATGCAGGAATTACTATTGAAACTTTTTTCATAGATAGCCCCCAATTGATCATATAAATTTAATTTGAAATATTTATTTTATATAATACAGCAATTTTTTTACCATTATAAGTATAGTTCCAAACTTCAACTAAATACTTATTTAAATCTGGCTTCCAAGGATTTGTAAAGTTATAATAATTTTGTGGGGATATTATTAAAACATTAAACTTTCTTACATATTTGTTTCTACTTGCAGGATCTAACCAGAATTTTATAGGAATATATTTTACTCCATACTTATCTAATTCTTCCCTATATTTCGGCTTATCTAAAGCCATTAATGGATCATATATTCCAATTAATCTACCATACCTATCAAATTCAAATTCAGAACTTATCCAATTATAGTCCCAGTATAAATATTTTATATGATACTTTTTTATTAATTCTAATTTTTTCTTTGTGTTATTCCCATACAATATTATAGCCGCATCGACATCTCTTTGAGATAAGTCAATATATGGATCATTAAGTTGTGCCCATCTAATAACCATTACCTTTCTTCCACTAATTGCATGAATCATAAAACTTAATTCTTTTGTTGATAAAATTACATCATTTACATTAGTATGTGTTAGTAAATAATGTTGTAAAGATTTATATATTTCAGGTAATGGCTGCTTTCCGACATTAGCCCATTTATTGTTGTTTATGTAATTAACAAATGCAAATGTTGTATTTGCAAGTAGCATTAAAAATATTATTCCAAAAATAGAGATCTTTTTCATAGAAATTTCAACTTCATTTAATTTTAAATAATATTTAACATAATTGAGTCCAAATAAAGCAAACAATATTATTATCGCCCAAATGTAAAAGTAAGACATATATGAAGGGATAAAGTTTATTTTAAACAGAGGTTCAGTTATGAAATAACAAAAAGTAGCAAATATTGATCCAATTGCAAAAATTTTTAAAAATTCTTTTAATTCACGATCTTCAGATTTATAATATCCATAAATACCAAGCCAAACTAATATTGTTGTTATAATCCCTCCAATTGACTTAAAGTTAAATAAATAAGAACTTATAGTATCTAATAAGAATTTTATTTGGACATCAGGCCTTCCAAAATCCCAGGTATCCATATGTATTCTATCATAAGGCCCATATAAATGATAAACAAATATAGGTTTATACCAATAGAGCATCAATATTGGTAACGCAATAATAGAAAAAACACCCCAATTTTTAATATTATTTTTTATATAAATCAATAGATTATTCCTATTTTTATAAATTCTATATATAATAAATGTTAGTAGTATCAAAGTAGCTCCAACGAATGCAACCATATGAGATAGAGTTAATAACCCATAAATTAACCCTAACAAAGCGTAATAAATTATTTTTCTCTCTTTAAATGCTAAATATAACATAAGAATAAATAAAGGGAGCATAATTTGATGTGTAAAGTTTGTATATTTCAATATAGGGTAAGCACTAATTCCATTTGCTAAAACCACACCAACTAATGCTATCCAATCATCTTTAAATAAAACTCTAAATAGACAGTACCAAATAATACAAGCAATAACAAATAATACAATTGAGAAATAAAACATTCCTTTCATAGTATCTAAATTAAATAAATCACAAAATTTAGCGCACAGATATCCATAGACTGGAAGATATCCTGGTACCCCTCCAAGAATTGCTGAACTTTCTAATGGATTTCCACCTTCTCTAATATACCAAATAACTCCCATCTGATAATAATAATCTCCTCCAAATATTGGTGAAGGTAATGACTTAAATTCAGATATTCCATTATATTGAATAATACTTCCAAATATAATATAAAATATTAGTAATAAAATAGGCAATTTATAGTATTTTTTTATCATTATACCACCTAATTTT
>JALVUY010000150.1 GCA_027023665.1 Methanocaldococcaceae archaeon | reverse complement strand
GGGTGTGGGAGCTGGTGGGGCTTTGGTGTATGGTAGTTTGAATGGGCTTAGTAAAGAGGATATTACAAAACAAGTTGAGGGGTTTTTAGGGTAAAATAAAAAAATCTGTCAATTTGACATATTTTTAATAAAAATTTGGAAGTTGGGTTATAATTTGTATGTAGTCTGACCTGTTGTTTCAAACAGCAGCTACAACTACTGTTTGAATCTCTAGTCAAATCTTGACTTCGAGAGGGTGTGAGCATCATGGATCTCGTAATCCTAATACTTACGATTATTGTAGCCTTATTAAGGTATTACAATAATTAAAACACCAAGAGGGAGTTTACGCTCTCTCTTCAAACATAATTCTAACATAATATGTTTTGAATGTAAATAGATAAAATATAATAAAGGTATTAATCCAATGATTGCTGAAACCTTATAATAATTATCTTTGAAAATAATCCTCGTGGTTAGAATAGTTAATATAAAAAATCCACCAATTAAAAAAACAATCCCAGGAGTTATTGTTAAAAAACTTCTTTCAATGTATCCACAATCAACTAAAGCTCTCATCAATGCTATCAATACAGCAAATACAATTCCTGGAATTGCAAACTTTTCATCTATATTTACATTTAACTTTCTCAAAGCTTTATAAAATAAATACAATGCCAATGCTAAAATAGTTCCATAAGTTATCTCTTGGATTATATTGTAACCTGTTGCATATTCTGCTGGATAAATATAATATTTGTAAATAAAATTTTTTATTTCCTCTATCATTTTGTCCCTCAAAAATTTTTATTATGTAATGTTATAATGTTAAATAGAATACTTTTGTCATTAGACCACCAAACATAACATTAAACTCCTCTTTAATCTCTAAGTTACTTTTTATTACTGCCTCCTTAAGTAACCTATCCTCTGCTGTTATAACAATAAGCCTTGAATCTCCGTGCATAATATTCTTTACTGACATTAAAAATTCATTATATATTTTTTTAACCATTCTTTTACTACCCATTCTTATACCGTATGGAGGATTTACTATAATAACATCAACACTATCAAATAAATCCTGCAACTTAGTAGCATCTCCACAGACAAACTTTATAGTGTCTAAAACTCCTGCACTTTTAGCGTTTTCTTTTGCTCCCTCTAAATATTTTTGGTTTTTATCTAAACCAATTATATTATAATAATTTTCTTTTTCAACAACTTCCTTTTTTACTTCATTTAAAAGATCTTCTCCAAACATATTCACAAATATAAAACCATATTTCTTTTCTCTAAATTTGCCGGGTGGGATATTTCTTTTTATTAATGCTCCTTCAATTGGAATGGTCCCACTACCACACATAGGATCTAATAATATCTCATCATCCTTCCAATCACTTAAATAAATTAAAGATGAGGCAATAGTTGAATCTATATGTGCTGGATGATTAAAAACTCTATAACCTCTTTTATCTAACGCTGTATCTCCTGTTGTATCAATTCCAATAATTAATTCATCAAATACTATTTCCACTCTAACAATAACATCTGGATAATCTAAATTTACCTTTAATCTCACATTTTTATCTTTTTGATATGATTTTATTAACGCCTCTCCCGCAACTCTTCCAATGTCTATTGATGTAAAATTATGCTCTCCAATTCTTAACGGTCTAATGGCGAAACTTTGAGATTCTTTAATATAATTAGTCCAATCAATGTTATAAACTCTGTCATAGACATCTTCTAATGAGATATTTGCAATTTTTTCTTTATGCAATAAAATATTTAACCTTTTTATAGTCCTTGAAAAATAGTTAATCTTAGGAATTAAATATAGATCTCCACTGAAAAATATTCTACCTTTTCCTTCCCTAACTTCTTTAATTTTTCCTCCAAATTCTTCAATCTCTCTCTTAGATATTTTTTCCAATCCTGGAGATAATGTAACATAGAAATCCATAAAAATTCCTCGTTACAGTTTTTTGCTTTTTATAATCTATTGAAAAATAATTTAATGTTTTTGCTTTTTAAATAAATTTATAGTGTAGAATATTTAAATTAATAACTTTAGGATTTTTAATATCCTATATAAGATTTTCTATTTGTTTTAAATATCAAAC
>JALVUY010000149.1 GCA_027023665.1 Methanocaldococcaceae archaeon | reverse complement strand
GGTTTTCGGGGAGAGAAATGTCGTCCTCTTTAGGGAGAAAAACCTCTTCTTTGGGGGCGTTCAGGCGGTTGCGCCACCCCTCGGCGAGGGCGCCGGCGACCCGAGGCGGGGCGGTGTCGTCCTCACCTTTTAAAAAACAACCCCCTTCGGGGGGTTTTTCCTTCGGAAGGATTTTAATATCCGAAAACCCTCTTAAGGGTATCGGTAAGTCCCTTCCATCTTAGGAGAAAAAGCAAAAACCCACCCCTTGCGGGTGCTATCATTAGATAGACATAAAAACCTAAGGAGGTCAAAGATGCAAAAGGACTTCTACTACAGGTTGGATATAGTTCTAAACGCCATAACCCGCAAGGGTAAGGAACTCGCAAAGACCGAAGAGGAAGTTCAGGAATGGCTTAAGGACTACCTCATAATGCTTACCGAGATAGAAAAATACGCCCTCGACCTCAAGGACATTTGGGAAGACCCCAAAGCCGACGAGACGCTCAAAAAACTCGAGGAAATTCAAAATTACGACGACCTCAAAAAGCTCGAAGAGTCTATAAAAACCCTCCGCGACGAACTCGCCGAGGTTTATAACAAATACCTCGAAGAGGTTATAGCCTCGAGAAAGAGGAAATAAAACCACCCCTTTTGGTTTTCTTTTTCTCCGCTAACCTTTTAGGGGGACGGGTTTACCTTTCCCAAAGTTGTGTTTAATTTTCCAACCTATCAATGTAAAGGGTCTTTGTTTCTCCCCTTCCGCTTGGGAATATTTGATTTGCTTCCCCAAAGGGTAATGAGTGTTAATTCCACCCTTCGATGGTTCTAACAATTTTTGTTTACCTTTATAGGGTCAGACTCAAGATTTAATGACAAGAAATGGATTAAAATTTGACAAAAACCTTTTGCAGGATTGAGTTTTGTCTTAGAGTTCCAACAAGATGGCTCACCTCAAGGAATTAATGTCAATATAGGGTTGACCCAAAAGTTCAATTTCTGCTTGACATTTTAAGGATTATTTGGTATCTTTTGAACCTAAATAGGGTTTGGGTTCCTTGGTAACTTAATAAGGTCGGACTCACCTTAGTTGTTATGTCCCTAGAAGGGATTGAAACTACTCTTTTTGTTTTTGTTTTACCTATAGTTCTTCACGTTGTTATGTCCCTAGAAGGGATTGAAACGGGGTTTGGTGTAGGGAGTGAAATACATCTCCGAGCTGTTGTTATGTCCCTAGAAGGGATTGAAACAGGAAAATTTCTTTTACCTCTTTGTAATCCATAGAAGTTGTTATGTCCCTAGAAGGGATTGAAACCACTATGGAGGTTTAAAAATGCGTTTTAAAACGGAATGTTGTTATGTCCCTAGAAGGGATTGAAACTCCTTCTTCGTCTGTAGGAGGTGTGGTGATGTTCCGTTGTTATGTCCCTAGAAGGGATTGAAACATGCGTTTCCTAATCCCCGCCGAGGACGATACCCTAGTTGTTATGTCCCTAGAAGGGATTGAAACGATTTGAAATTTGTCCCCTTTCGAGTTCTGGGTTGGGTTGTTATGTCCCTAGAAGGGGTTAAACCCAAAAACCTCAAACCTCCCAAGGTGAAACTACAAAATTTTGCAACCCCCATTTAAGGAAGGAACTAACTCCCGAAACCCTTTGATGGGTTGGAGGAATTATTTCCCCCAAAGGTGTAATCGGATGTTTCTCCAAGCTTCTGTTGGAATGGAAAGACAAAAACCTTATTGGGTTAAACAAAATTTAGATACCTATGAATGTGGAAGAGGTTTTGAAAGCCCTCGAGGGGGAAAACTACCTCGTCGAACCGCAGAGGCTTAGGAAATTGGTAGAGATACTCCTAAGAAGGCAAAAGGACTTAATCCTCTTTTCGGAAAACGTTAAAAACGAACACAACTTTTCGGCGATTATAAGAACCTGCGACGCCGTTGGGGTCTTAAACATTTACTACACCTACGACGGGAACAAAACAAAGATTTACAACGAACACATAACGATGGGTTCCCATAAATGGGTTTTCCTCCATAGGGTGGAAAATGCGGTCGAAACCCTCAAAGGTCTAAAGGAAAAAGGTTTCCAAATAGTGGCTACAAGGTTGGTGGGAAATTCCGTCCACTTTAGGG
>JALVUY010000148.1 GCA_027023665.1 Methanocaldococcaceae archaeon | reverse complement strand
AATTAATATTATTGAGCCTGTAGGATACTTAGAATTCTTAATCTTGGAGAAAAACGCTAAATTAATTTTAACAGATAGTGGAGGGGTTCAAGAAGAGGCATGTATCTTAAAAACCCCATGTATAACCTTAAGAGATAACACTGAAAGACCAGAAACTTTAAGTGTTGGAGCCAATATCTTAGTAGGAGATGATAAAGAAAAATTAATTAATGCAGTTAATATTATGCTCAATAAAAATAGAAATTGGAAAAATCCATTCGGAGATGGAAAAAGTGGTGAAAAAATTGTAAAGATTTTAATTGACAAAAATAAATAAATAGTAAAATTTATAATATAGTTAATAATTATGTCACAATCATTAAGGTGATATTATGAGCAAGTTATTATTAAAAACGCCATGCACAACTTGGACATTTGATAATTTAATGGCATGTGTATTTGGAATAAAGGTCTCTGATGTTAAGGTATATTTTGATATATTAAGGCATGGTCCTTCAAGGATAAATGAAATTGCTGAAAGAATTAATAGAAATAGAAGCACTGTTCAAAGATCTGTCCAAAATCTAATGAATGCGGGATTAGTTAAAAGAAAGCAAGTGAATATAAAAGAAGGAGGTTACTATTTTATTTATGAAGCAATTCCTTTTGAAGAAGCTAAAAAAATCATAAAGAAGACCATAAAAGAGTGGTATAACAATATGGAAAAATGGATTGATGAGTTAAAATTTGAAGATATAATTGAGGAGTATTCCAAAGAGCAATAAATTTTTATTTTTTATTAATTTTTTGTTTTCATTGTGATAATGAGATAATTAATAAGTTTTTGGTAGATATTATGAAGATAATATTCTTAGGGACTGGAGCGGCAGTTCCATCTAAAAATAGAAATCATATTGGCATAGCATTTAAGTTTAAGAGTGAAGTGTTTTTATTTGATTGTGGGGAAAATATACAGAGGCAGATGCTATTTACTGAAGTTTCTCCAATGAAGATTAATCATATATTTATTACCCATTTACATGGAGACCATATTTTAGGACTTCCTGGACTATTACAGAGTTTAGGTTTTTTTGGAAGAGATAAGGAGATTAATATTTATGGACCCGTAGGCTTAAAAGAAGTTATTGAGAGTTCTTTAAAGCTTGGATATCATTATATTGAATATCCAATAAAAGTATATGAGATTTCAGCAAAAGAGCCATTAAAAATTCTCCAATGTGAAGATTATGAGATGATTGCCTATCCTACCAAGCATAGTGTCCCTTCTTATGCATATATATTTAGAGAGATTAAAAAACCTCGCTTAGATATGGAAAAAGTTAAAAAACTTAAAGTAAAAATAGGACCTGACTTAAAAAAACTAAAAAATGGAGAGCCAGTTAAAAACATTGAGGGAAAAATTGTATATCCTGAAGAAGTTTTACTTCCTCCAAAAAAAGGTTTTTGCTTAGCTTATAGTGGAGATACACTCCCATTAGAAGATTTTGGGATATATTTAAAAGAGATAGGATGTGATGTATTAATTCACGAGGCTACTTTTGATGATTCTGAAAAAGAAACTGCTAAAGAAAATATGCACTCTACTGTTGGAGATGCTGTTAACATTGCCAAATTGGCAAATGTAAAATCGTTAATATTGACTCACATTTCAGCAAGGTATGATAAGGAAGAATACTTTAACCAATATAAAAAAAATGTTGAAATGTATAGGGAGAACTTTGAAATTATTATCAGCAATGATTTAGATAGTTATGATGTAAAAGATTTATTGAGGTGAAAAAATGAAAATATCAATATTGGGAGGTACTGGAGACCAAGGATTTGGTTTAGCTTTAAGGTTGGCTAAAAACAATAAGATAATAATTGGTTCAAGGAAAAAAGAAAAAGCAGAAGAAGCAGCTAAAAGAGCTAAAGAGATATTAAAGCAGAGAGGAATTAAGGCAGATATCGTTGGATTAGAGAACAAAGATGCTGCAAAAGAGGGAGATGTTGTTATTCTATCTTTACCTTATGAATATACATTATCTACAATAAAACAATTAAAAGAAGAACTTAAAGGGAAAATTGTTGTTTCTATAGGAGTTCCATTAGCCACAGCTATTGGTGATAAACCAACAAGATTATTGTTTCCACCAGATGGCTCTGTGGCTGAAATGATACAAAAGGCATTGCCAGAGAGTAAAGTAGTTAGTGCATTCCAAAATGTTTGCCATGCAGTTTTAGAAGATTTAGACAATCCAGTAGATTGTGATATTTTAGTTTGTGGAAATGATGAAGAAGCTAAAAAAGTAGTTATTAATTTAGCAAACCAAATAGAAGGTGTTAGAGCAATAGATTGTGGAAATTTAGAAAAGTCAAGGATAATTGAGGCTATAACACCTCTATTGATAGCCTTAAACATAAAATACAAGTCAAAAGGCACTGGAATTAGGATTACTAATTTGGATATTTAATTATTCTTAATTAATTCTACAAGTTTTTCTATATTTTTTATTCCTTTATCAAAATCATCTAAATTTAAAAACTCATTTTTAGAATGAGCATACTCTAATTTACCAACTCCATAAATCACAACATCTGCATTTAAAAATTTGTTTATATAGTATGCTTCACAAGTCGCATTAAAAAAGGATATTTCATAGTGTTTGGATAATTTATCTATTAGTTCTTTATTTTTTAGCATGTAAAAATCTGCATAATGTCTCCCTAAATTTAATCTATTTTTTATATACTTTGAGTATTCTTTATTTTCTAAAAAATTGGAAATTTTATTTATTATATCTTCTTCCACACTTCTAACATCAAATAAAACATAGGCATAGTCAGGAATTATATTACTTTGAATTCCTCCCTTTATCATAGTAGGTGTTATTGAGGAACTGTATATTTTATCAACTTTAATTTTTTTTAAAGGAATATTTTTTAAGTCCAAGATAACCTTACTTAAAATTTCTATGGGATTTATACAATTATTAACTGATGATGCATGCATAGATTTACCAAAACTTTCAACAACATACTCAAACCTCCCTTTGTGTCCAATACAAACTTTTAAGTCTGTTGGCTCTCCAATGATTCCTTTAATTTTTTTATTTTTAATTTTTCTTTTTAAATATTGACAAAAATTATAAATTCCATTAGATTCTGTTTCTTCGTCGGGGGAGATAACTAACAAGGAATTATCGCTATTTAAAAAAGCGTGAATCATTAAAATAACATTTGCCTTAGCATCTATAACTCCAGTTCCATAAAAAGTTTTATTATCTTTTTTAAAATCTAATTGAACTTTTACAGTGTCTATATGTGAATTTAATATTACATCAAAGTTTTCTAAATTGTCTTTATATGCAATAAAGCATCCTTCAACAACTTTATTCTTTATCCCTAAGTTATTAAAAAATTTTGACAAATATTTAAATGCTTTTCTAACTCCAATTTTGTTGTCAGTTTTTATTTTTACTAAATCTTCAAGGATTTGTAGATAGTCCATAAATATCATCTCATATAGTTGTGTGCAAAAGTTTTTTAATTAGAATAAGGAATTAAGGAATGCTCTCCTTTTGGAAGGCATTCAAATGGTCCTTATAAAAGTTTATTTTGTTTTACACACAACTATAAATTCTACTTTTGTTCCAATAAGTTCATTTAAATAAATATTTCTACATTTAAATTCAAGCATTGATGTTGAATAATTTTTACAAGTGTATGTCTTCCAAGGCTTTAATCTAACTGTTTCCACAACTCTATCTTTATCTATGAAAACAACATCAATAGGATAAAACATAAAAAATGTATGAATAGATATTTTTCTTCTTCTATATAGAAAAAGCATAGCCTTATCTCCAATATCTCTAAACATTAAGCCAAAAGCCCTCTTAATAAAATTATCTGCTAATACAACATCAAACTCTAAATTACCCATCCTAACTTTTTTAATTTTGTTTTTCATTTTTTTCCCGCTCTTTTTTATTGTATGGAACTGGAATATAATAAACTGATGGCTTTGCTCCCATTGGCTGAGGATATAATTCTAACAACTCATAAACTTTTTTTGGAACATTTGTATTAACTTCAATCCCTAACTCTTTTAATTTATTAACTGTTAGTGGATAATCATGAGTCCATTTTCCCGAAGTAAGTTCCTTAGCAATATGTTTAGCTTTCTCTTCACCATATTTATCCTTTAATAATTCATAAACGAATTCCTCCATCTGTTTTATAGCTTTTTTTGATATATCAACCAATATTAGTGTTTCATCATCTACCTTATCTCCTTTTCTGTAGTATGTTTCCAATATAGAAGCCGCTGGATACTGTCCAATTTGTGGATCTACAGGACCCATAACTGCGTTTTTATCCATAATTATTTCATCAGCCGCCAATGCTATTAAACTACCTCCACTCATTGCATAGTGTGGAATTATTACAGTTGTCTTTGCCTTATGCTCTTTTAAAGCTAAAGCTATTTGCTCACTCGCCAACGCTAAGCCACCTGGTGTATGAATAATTAAATCTATTGGCATATCTTCTGGAGTCAATCTTATAGCCCTTAAAATTTCTTCACTATCCTCTATTGTTATAAATTTATATATTGGGATTCCTAAAAATGTTAAAGCCTCTTGTCTATGTATCATAGCAATAACTCTACTCTTCCTCTCTTTTTCTATCTCCCTTATACATCTCAATCTTCTCATTATTCTATACTTCATCATCATCTCTGGATAAATAAAAAGTAGAAAAATGAAAAGAAAGAAAAACAAGTCCATAGATGTCATTTCATCCCCCTATATTTTTATTTGAAGGTAAATTATTAATATCCCATTATGTATATAATATACATTGCCTCTAACTTTATATACTACTTTTAACCTTCTATTCTCATTGCTACAAAATTATTTATAAACCTACTAAAAATAATTATTTATTGTTTATTAAAATTATTATTCAATTGGTGAGACCCTATGAGCAAAATAGGACTTAACCCAATAAAAATAAAGACCTTTTCAAAGATTAAAACTTACGATGATACTTTACCATCATTAAAGTACGTTATATTAGAACCCGCTGGATTTCCAATTAGAGTTGGTAGCGAGAATGTTAAGATTACTGCTGATGATCCACGACTCTTCAATATCTATGCGAGAGACCAGTGGATTGGCGAGATTGTTAAAGAAGGTGATTATTTATTCGATAATTCAATACTTCCTGATTATGCCTTTAAGGTTATTTCAACTTATCCAAAAGAGGGAGGTATGATTACAAGCGAGACAGTATTTAAATTACAAACACCTAAAAAAGTTATTAGGACTCAGTTTAAAAAAGCGAGATTTAGCGAGATTATTGGACAAGAAGATGCAAAAAAGAAATGTAAAATTATTATGAAATATTTAGAAAATCCAAAACTCTTTGGTGAGTGGGCTCCAAAGAATATATTATTCTATGGACCGCCAGGAACTGGTAAGACACTTATGGCAAGGGCTTTAGCAACAGAAACAAACTCTTCATTTTTACTAATTAAGGCTCCAGAATTGATTGGTGAGCATGTAGGGGACTCTTCAAAAATGATTAGAGAACTCTATCAAAAAGCATCAGAAAATGCTCCATGTATTGTATTTATCGACGAATTAGATGCCATAGGTTTGAGTAGAGAGTACCAATCTTTAAGAGGAGATGTTTCAGAAGTTGTTAATGCACTATTAACAGAATTGGACGGAATTAAAGAGAATGAGGGAGTTGTTACTATAGCTGCAACAAACAATCCAGCAATGTTGGATCCAGCGATTAGAAGTAGATTTGAAGAAGAAATTGAATTTAAACTACCTAACGATGAGGAAAGATTGAAAATTATGGAGTTATATGCTAAAAAAATGCCTTTACCAATTAAAGCAAACTTAAAAGAATATGTTGAAAAAACTAAAGGATTTAGTGGAAGAGATATTAAGGAGAAGTTCTTAAAACCTGCTTTGCACAAGGCTATATTGGAAGATAGGGATTATGTTAGTAAAGAAGATTTAGATTGGGCTTTAAAGAAGATTTTGAGTAATAGAAGAGAGGCTCCACAACATTTATACCTCTAACTTAATCAAATTCTTCGAAATAGTTGTCATAGTGTGTGATTAAATAATCTTCAATAATCCAAAGTTCTTTTCTATGCTTTCTATATAGATTTATAACTTTTTTTATAATATCTTTGTTATTTCTTTTAAAGATTTCATCTAATATTATATTTAAAGATTCAACTACATCAGAATCGTTAAAGTCTAAATCTGCATTTATCATCTCATAAATTATTTTTAGTAGTTCATCATCTTTTGCTTTTTTAACAAACTGATTTCTTAAAAATGATTTAAATGTATAAATGTTTTTTCTATCTAATGGTATTAATTTAAGCAATCCAATACCTTTGTTAAATAAACTGTCTTTATTTAGGAATTCTTCCCAAAGATAATTTTTTACAACTAAATTTTTTATAATTTCTAAAAGTTCTTCTTTACGTTTATTCTCAAAATTTTTAAAAATTTCTTCTGCATCTATGTAGTTATTGTTTTTATATGCTTCAATTAAGGCATAGGCATGTTTGCAGTTGTATTTATATGGACAGGAGCAATATCCAAAATAATCCTTTAAATCAACCTTAACTTTATAAATATCGCCACCAACAACTTCTCCATATAAAAAATCTCCAAATTTTATACAATACTTAACTAATCCATTTCTATAATATTCTCTACCTCTTTCAATAATTTTAATATCATAATGCATAGTATCACAAGAATAAAATATTAAAATCCATATGTAAATGAATATATACTAACTGCAAAGATAAGTGATATAATATAGATTATAACAATCTCAACAACTACTGCTATTATCCAGGCTAAAAATGCCTTACCCCATGAAGTATCAAATATTGACTTTATTACATAAATATAGACAATGATTCCCACTATTATTCCAATAACAATTCCAATAGAATGCCCTAAAAACACAATTTCAATAACTAAAAATACAATAAATGATAAAATTTTCCCTGCAATAACTGCTATTATAGATTTTAATAGTGTAGCGTTTTTTATATTTACTAGCTTACATCCTAAATATAAGAAAATACCTTCAATCACAATAGATAAAATAAGCATTAACAAAATGAAAAGTAACATACCAATACCAAGAGCCATAAGGGAATGCATCATCATTATCTCTCACCTTACTCTAAATATTTTGATAGTATTTTTAAAAATATTGGCAAAATATAAAAAAGTACTACAAAACCAGCAATAAATCCAGTTATAAACCTCAATTCGTTAAAACTTTCTCTCAATCCAATTAATTGTGTAGTTCCATCTATTGCCATAGGAGTTAATGCAATTATTAAATATATCTTATTTGGGACTCTAAGATCATTTAAATTTTTTATAAAAGGATATATAAAAATTCCTAACAATGTTCCAGTGTATATTCCAAAACATCTGGCACATACAGCCATCTTATGTCCAAAAATAAAAAAACTCCTCTGTGGTAATTGGTGGCATATTGGTGAGTATATTGTATAGATATAAATTGAAATTAATCTAAAAATGTCTGAATGCTCTCCTAAGTATGCAGTATATGGTGCTAAAAAAATTCCTATATAAAAGATTATAAAAGATATTGTTATTAATATATAAATTATTAAGTTTCTTTTCATTTTATCATTATTATTTATTTTTTATAACTACATATAAAATACCACCAATAGCCCCAAAAATTGCTCCAAATATAATACTAAAAATTAATCCCATAATTATTGATGTTCCTGCTAAAAACGCATAAGATTTAAATCCCATCATTGGCATAACTGAAGATAATATTAAAATACGTAAGAGTATTGCAATAATACCCCCTATAACTCCACTAATAGCACCCACAAGACCACAATTTTCGTAATCTAAATTACCTCCAGCATTTACATAAAGATGAGCTGCAACTGCTCCCCCAACAATATAACCCAAACAACAAATAAATCCCAAAACACCATTAACAATACCACCAATGATAGAGGGATTCAACATTTTTTCTTTGTCAAAGGTTACCATAACTTCACCTATAAAATTTTACTAACTTACCTTATTAAATAAGAGTGGATTAGATATATAATTTAATGTATAGTTAAAGATATTTAAATAATTTTCTATATAAAAGATCTTAATACTATTAACTTATAACTTAATAAATTTACTTTGATAGTTTTTTACTCTTTCAAATTTCACAAGTAACAAACTTTTTATACAAAATTATGTTTATTTTTTAAGGACTTTAATAGTAAGTTGGTGATACAAAATGATAATTAAGGGTAGAGTTCATAAATTTGGGGATGATGTTGATACTGATGCTATTATTCCTGGTCCATATTTGAGAACTACTGACCCTTATGAATTGGCAAAATACTGTATGTACGGAATTGATGAAAATTTCCCTAAAAAGGTTAAAGAAGGAGATGTTATAGTTGCTGGAGAGAACTTTGGATGTGGTTCAAGTAGGGAACAAGCACCTATAGCAATAAAATACTGTGGTATTAAAGCGGTTATAGCAAAGAGTTTCGCAAGAATTTTTTACAGAAACGCCATAAATATTGGTTTAATTCCTATAATTGCAAACACTGATGAAATTGAGGATGGAGATATAATAGAAATCGACTTAGATAAAGAAGTTATAAAAATAGTTAATAAAAACAAGACCATAAAGTGTAAAGCTCCAAAAGGTTTAGAATGGGAAATTCTGAACGCTGGAGGATTAGTAAATTATCTTAAAAAGAAAAAAGGTGCTAAACTATGCTTTTAGAACTAAATGGATTACACGCAGGTTTAAGGTTTTCATCTGCTCATATTGTATTTGGCCATCCGACATGTGGGGTTATTCATGGGCATTCATACTATGTTGATGTGAGAATTGAGGGAGAAAGATCTGGAGAATTCAACTTTGTCTGTGACTTTAAAATAATTAAAAAAATTGTAAAAGAGATTTGTGATAATATAGATCATAAATTAATACTTCCAAAAAATCATAAAGATGTTTATTATGAGTTGAGAGACACAACCCTATATTTTAAATATAAGAACAAAGAATACTCTATTCCTGTGGAAGATGTGATTTTATTACCTATTCCTTCCACCACTGCTGAGGATTTAGCAATATATTTTGCTAATGAAATTTCAAAAAAATTAAAAGATCTCGGTTTTTCTAATATAAATTGGATAGAGGTTTCTGTCAATGAAGGGATAGGACAGGGAGCGTGTTATAGAATGTATTTAAAACCATAGGGCTCCGCCCTATTGGTATACACCGCATAGAGGGAAACCCTCTATTGCTATACACCCTAACACCTCTGCCTTTGGCAGAGG
>JALVUY010000147.1 GCA_027023665.1 Methanocaldococcaceae archaeon | reverse complement strand
CATATAACTATTGTAATTAAGGAAAATTTTTAACTTTACAATTAATGTAAATCTTTTAATAAAAATTAAATGGTGATACTACGAACTCTAATAACTTTAATGAAAAAGAAAATAAAAAAGTGGGGGAGGGAAAAATAGAAAAGAAAAATATTGAAGAGATTTTAAAATCATTTAATACCTCATTAGAGTATGGATTGTCCTCTGAAGAAGCAGAAAAACGACTTAAAATATATGGCTACAATGAAATTGAAGAAAAAAAGGTAAACCCAATTATAAAATTTTTATCTTACTTTTGGGGACCTATTCCTTGGATGATTGAAATAGCTGCCATCTTATCTGTATTAGTTAAACATTGGGAAGATTTTTTTATAATTCTATCTCTCCTTATAGTTAATGGTGTTGTTGGATTTTGGGAAGAGCATAAGGCAGAGAATGTTGTAGCGGCACTAAAGCAAAAAATGGCTTTAAAGGCAAAGGTTTTAAGAGATGGCGTATGGAAAACGATACTTGCAAAATATCTTGTTCCAGGAGATATAGTTAGAGTAAAAATTGGAGATATTGTTCCTGCTGATATGATTATAGTTAAAGGAGATTATGTTACTGTAGATGAATCAGCATTAACTGGAGAATCTTTACCCGTTACTAAGTATGTTGGTGATGAGTTATATTCAGGCTCAATAGTAAAAAAAGGAGAGGCTATTGGAGTTGTAAAGGCTACAGGAATAAATACATACTTTGGAAAAACTGTTAAACTGGTAGAAAGTGCTAAAACTGTCAGTTCTTTCCAAAAAATGATAATAAGTGTTGGAAACTATCTAATTGTAGTGGCAATAATTTTAATCGCACTAATATTTGCAGTTTCGGTTTATAGACATGAGAGTTTAATTGAAACCTTAAGATTTGCCTTAGTACTTGCCGTTGCCTCTATCCCAGCCGCAATGCCTGCAGTTCTCTCTATTACTATGGCAATTGGTGCCTTAAATCTCGCTAAAAAACAGGCTGTTGTTACAAAGTTAGTTTCTATAGAGGAACTTGCGAGTGTAGATGTTTTATGTTCTGATAAAACAGGAACCTTAACTAAAAATCAATTGGTTTGTGGAGATGTTATTCCATTTAACAATTTCAAAAAAGAGGATGTAATATTTTACGCCGCATTGGCATCAAACTTTGAAGATGCCGATGCCATAGATAATGCAATATTAAATGAAGCGAAGAAATTAGGATTACTTGAAAAATTAAAAAAATTTAAACTATTGAAATTTGTTCCTTTTGATCCAGTTATAAAAAGAACAGAGGCTACTGTATCAATTAATGGAAAAGAAATAAAAGTTTCTAAGGGGGCTCCACAGGTTATAGTTGAATTATGCAAGCTTGATGATAAAATAAAAGAGGAAATATTAAAAATAATTGACAAATTGGCTGAGCAGGGATATAGAGCTTTGGGAGTGGCTGTTGATAGATGTAAAGGTTGGGAATTCGTAGGGATTATTCCACTATACGATCCTCCAAGAGAGGATGCTCCTGAAGCCATATCTCGTATTAAAAAATTGGGAGTAGTAGTTAAAATGGTCACAGGGGATCATATAGCAATAGCAAGAAATATTGCTAAAATGCTTGGAATTGGAGATAAAATAGTTTCTATGACTGAACTTCTAAAGATGAAAAAAGAATCTGAAATAGAAAAATTGGTTGAAGAGGCAGATGGATTTTCTGAAGTTTATCCAGAGCATAAATATAAAATAGTAGAGATTCTTCAAAAGAAAGGGCATTTTGTTGGAATGACTGGAGATGGAGTTAATGATGCTCCTGCTTTAAAGAAGGCTAACTGTGGTATTGCAGTAGCAGGAGCAACAGATGCCGCAAGAGCAGCGGCTGATATAGTTCTTTTAGCTCCTGGAATTTCAGTAATTGCAGATGCTATAACTGAAGCAAGAAGAATCTTTCAAAGGATAGAGTCTTATGTTATATATAGAATATGTGAGACTATAAGAATTCTGTTCTTTATGACCTTATCAATACTAATATTTAACTTCTATCCTATAACTGCATTGATGGTTGTTTTATTGGCACTTTTAAATGACATTCCTATTCTTGCAATAGCCTATGACAATGTAATTGAGCAAAAAAAACCAGTTAGATGGGAGATGAAAAAGATACTTCCAATATCAACAATCCTTGGATTAACAGGAGTCTTAAGTTCTTTCATAATATTCTATATTGTAACTCTAATGTATCCAGGAGAATATGGATTTATTCAAACATTTGTGTTTTTAAAACTAATTATTGAGGGACATACGACAATATTTGTTACAAGAACAAAAGATTGGCTATGGAAAAAACCCTATCCAAGTCCATTATTATTCTGGGGGATTATGGCTACAAACATTATTGGTACTTTAATTGCAGTTTATGGAATATTTGTAACACCAATAGGATGGGGTTGGGCAATATTTATATGGATATACGCAACAATTTGGATGTTTGTAAATGATGTCGTTAAAAAGATAATGGTAAAAAAACTAAAGTTGTAAGCAAATTTTTTTAAATTTAAATAAGGAGATTGAAAAATATCTCCCTTTTGGAAGGCATTCAAATTTCCTTTTTAAAGTTTATTTTGTTTTGCTCATAACTATATGTTCTTAGAAGAAGAGAATTCTACAAAAAATATCTTAAAATTGATAAAAAATTTTATAAAAATAAAATAACTAAAGAGTAAGAAAAAGATTTTGTTTGTAAATATTGAAGAAGATATTTAAAACCACAAGGTAGATTAGATTTATTAGCAATAGAGAAATATTAAAATATAGTAAAGATTAGGATCAAAATTGTAGGGATGATAAAATGAGATTTGATACGAAAAAGGTTTTAGATTTAGCGGAAAAAGATTTTGAAAAGGCTTGGAGAGAGACAAAGGCATTAATTAAAGACAAACATATAGATTATAGATATCCAAGGTTAAAGGTATTGTATGGAAAACCACATCCAGTAATGGAAACTATTGAGAGATTGAGGCAGGCTTATCTTAGAATGGGATTTGAAGAAGTAATTAATCCAATTATTGTTGATGAAATTGAAATATATAAGCAGTTTGGACCAGAGGCAATGGCTGTTTTAGACAGATGTTTTTACTTAGGTGGATTGCCAAGACCTGATGTTGGTTTAGGAAATGATAAAGTTGAGATTATAGAAAATTTGGGAATAAAGGTAGATGAGGAGAAAAAAGAAAAATTGAGAGAGGTTCTCCATTCATATAAAAAAGGTAGTATAGATGGAGATGATTTAGTTTTTGAAATAGCAAAGGCATTAGATGTTAGCAATGAAATGGGTTTAAAGGTTTTAGAAACTGCATTTCCTGAATTTAAAGATTTAAAACCAGAGGCATCAACATTAACTTTAAGAAGTCATATGACTTCTGGATGGTTTATAACTCTAAGTTATTTGATAAAAAAGAGAAAACTGCCTTTAAAACTCTTCTCAATTGATAGATGCTTTAGAAGAGAGCAGAAAGAAGATAGAAGTCATTTAATGAGTTATCACTCTGCATCTTGTGTAGTTGTTGGTGAAGATGTCAGTGTTGATGACGGTAAAGTTGTTGCCGAAGGTTTATTGGAGCAATTTGGATTTACTAAATTTAAATTTAAGCCTGATGAAAAAAAGAGTAAGTATTATACTCCAGAGACACAAACAGAGGTTTATGCCTATCATCCAAAATTAAATGAGTGGATTGAAGTTGCCACATTTGGTGTTTATTCCCCAATAGCATTAGCTAAGTATGATATAGATGTTCCAGTGATGAATCTTGGATTGGGTGTTGAGAGATTGGCAATGATAATTTACGGATATGAAGATGTTAGATATATGGTGTATCCTCAATTTTATGAATATAATTTAAGTGATAGAGAAATAGCTGGAATGATAAGAGTTGATAAAGTTCCAATATTGGATGAATTATACAACTTTGCAAATGAACTTATTGATATATGTATAAAGAATAAAGATAAAGAAAGCCCTTGCTCAATTGAAGTTAAAAAAGAATTTGATTTCAATGGGGAGAAGAAAGTTGTTAAGGTAGAGATATTTGAAAATGAGGTAAATAAAAGATTGTTAGGGCCGTCAGTATTAAATGAAGTTTATGTCTATGATAGTAACATATATGGAATTCCACCAACATTTGAGAGTATTAAAGAGGAATATATTCCTATTTTAAAGAAAGCTAAGGAAGAAGGAGTTTCTACTGGAATAAGATATATAGATGGAATTATATACAAATTAGTTGCAAAAATTGAAAAATCCTTAGTCTCTAACATAGACGAGTTTAAATTTAGAGTTCCAATAGTTAGAAGTTTGAGTGACATAAACTTAAAAATAGATGATTTAGCTTTAAAACAAATAATGGGTAAAAACAAAGTTATAGATGTTAGAGGGCCAGTATTCTTAAATGCTAAAGTAGAAATAAAATAAATTAACAAATTTTAATTTTTACGAATTTCTTTTAGATTAATATTTGACTGCCTGAAGGTTTCAAGAATGTTTTCATATTCTATTGGGCTGATACTACCATCTTCAGCTTTAATCTCCAAGGTAACTTTTTTGAAACGAGATCTTAATATATAGAAAATAATGCACAACAAAAAAATTGATATCTTAATGACATTTTACTAAAAACAAAAAATAGTGGTAAAAAACCTATTCTAATATTAGATGAGTTACAGATGATTAAAGATGTTGTTCTAAATGGACAAAAATATTTATTAAAAGAATTATTCCAGTTCTTAGTTTCTTTAACTAAGGAACAACATTTATGCCATGTTTTTTGTATTTCTTCAGATAGTTTGTTTATCGAATATATTTATAATACTGGAAAGTTGGAAGGTAGGGCTTTGTATGTATTAGTAGATGACTTTGATAAAGAATCTGCTTTAAAGTTTATGGACTTTCTGTCTAAAGAAATATTAAATAGAAAACTATCTATTGAAGAGAAGGAAAAAATATATTCCTATGTAGGTGGAAAGCCTTCTGACATTTATATTGTAATTGATAAAATGAGGTATAAAGAGTTAGATGAGATATTAAATTTTATGCTTAAGGATGAGATTTCGAAGTTGGAGATGTTTTTAGATATACTGGATTATATAGAACCAAAAATAAAAATAAGAAATAAAATCATAGAGGTTAAAAAAGAGGAGATAATTAAAGCATTAAAAATGTTTAAAGATAAATATGAAATCTCAAAAAGAGAAATTCCGCCTCCAGTATATATGTATTTAGTTAAGGAGAATATCTTATTTTTGAATCCTATAGAAGGAACTCTAAAGCCACAGAGTTTTTTAGTCTGGAACGCTATAAAGAAAGTTTTATAATTTGATAACCGAAAACTTTAATAATTTTAAAATATGTAAAAATTATAATATATTAATGTAAATAGTTCCATAAATGGGGGAGATTATGGATACCTTAACAATACTCGGTATTGGACTTGGTTTTTTGTTTATAATACTTCCATTAGCAGCAACAATTGCGTTTTTCTACTTTATATATAAAATATACAAAAATACCGAAGAAATGAAAAGGAAAAATACACATCAAACACAAGCAGTTAATACAACGAATGATAACACTTCAATAGATCATAAAAAAATTAGAGCAATACGACAAATAGTAGAAAATATTAAATATGATAATGGAGATAAATATGACATATATGGAACAATCGTATTTCCGTTTGAATATTTATTCGCAAAGTATATATTAGAAATACTGTAAAAAATATAAAGATGTTTTTAAATACTTAGAAAATGATTTTGAAATTAAAAATGCCTTAGAAGGAGAATATAATTACGGTGTATATCGAACTGAAGTAGGAAGGTTTAAACCCACAGGAAAAAAACCAATATTGGAAGAATATTTTGAATATTTAATAGAAAAGCCTAGAGAATTTATGCAACATGTAAAAAATGATTATGGGAGTGACATAGAACCTTTATATGCTATAAAGATAGATAAAGAAAAACTAAGATATTACTTAAACATAGCCAAGGTCGGAGATTATATACAAGTAGTTAAAGAATTTAAAAAAGAATGGTACCTTGCGCAAACATACATGGCACATCCATTGTTGGAGAAACTCGGATTCATAGATGCATTAAAAGATTTAACTTTGGCTGAATTAATTTCAGTATTGGACAAAATTGGAATGAATCCTGGATTTCCAGACAATATATATGGATCCAAATGAATTTAGAAAATTAAACGGCAGAGATTTTATGAAATTAGATGAATACGATATCTATGAGATATTTAAGAAAGCTCTGGAAGAGAAATTAGAAAAAATAAGAAGAATTATGCCTGAATCTTATAAAGAAAATTACAAAGATGAAGAAAAAATCAAAGAATCCGAAGAAAAAACGAAAGCAAAAGAAGAACTAAAAGAAAATATAACATATTCAGTAAAACATAATGAATGGAATAAATGGAGCTAACATAATTTCTCTTTTAACCTAATTAATAAAAAGAGTAAATAATTAATAACTCTTTCACATAATTTTTATTCATATAAACTACTTTCCAAAAATTTTCTATTTTTTATTACTATAAATTGTTGCTAAGAAACTCTGCTTTAATGAATTCAGATGAAATCTTTCAGATTTCATTACTCTCCTTGCGAAGCAAGGAGATAGGGGAGGTGGGTGGGGACTTATTTTATGTACTATATATTATTTAGATATTATTTAGCGTAGTCCCGAATCCCGAGAGGGATAGGGATAGTGGGCTTGGCAACCCATGGAGGGTGAGGATTATTTCCTTGCTCTCCTAAAGCCTCCGCTTTAGGCGGAGAGCCGTCATAAAATAATCTTTAATGGTGATGTCCATTGTTCTCTATTCCACATCCAGGAAATTTTGAATCATTAAAAATTATTGTAGATGAGATTAATAAATATAGAAGAATAAATAAAAAGCTAAGAAAGGAGAGTTTTGAAGTTTATATGGGATTTCCAGAGTTTATAGGAACTGGAAGGGCAACTTTATACAAACCAAATTTTGAAGATTTATCTAAGCAAGTTAATTATGCAAAGAAACACAACATTAGATTTGAGGTAGTTATAAACGCTTCCTGCATTGGTGGAATGCACTTAACACCAAAAGGCATCAGTTATATAAATTGGATATTTACCCAATTAAAAAACATTGGAATTGACAGCATTGCCTTATCAGACCCTTATTTAGTTGATTTAGCCAAAAGTAATGGGTTGGATGTCAATGTCTCATGTATTGCCTTAGTTGATAGTTTAGATAAAGCCCTATTTTGGGATGAAAAAGAAGTTTATGCAATAACCTTGGACAGCTCAATAAACAGACACTTTGATATAATACAAGAGATTAAGGAGAATGTTAGCTGTAAGTTAAAAATTTTAGTTAATGAATCCTGCTTATACAAATGCCCTATGAGGATTCAGCATTTCAATTTCTTCTCCCATGCAAATGCTCAAAACGTTCCTGCTTTAGATGATTATTATTATAACAAATGCATAAATCTAAGAATTAAGAAAAAAGAGCTAATAATAAAAAGCCCTTTCATAAGACCGGAGGATTTGAAATACTATAAAGGTTTAGTTGATATATTCAAAATTTCTGGAAGAAGTCATCCAATTGGATGGATTAAGAGAGTTTTAAATGCTTATTTAAATGAAAAATGGGATGGAAATTTAATGGAGTTATTGGATTGCCCAAGAGAGTTGGAGCATTTTTATTATTTAGATAATAGAACTTTGGATGGAGCTATAGAATATTGGAAATCATGCAATAAATTATGTAGTAAATGTAATTTCTGTAAAGAGTTGGCAGAGAAAGCCTTAAAGGTGAAAACTTGAAAAATAAAATTTTAAAGGATAGGGAAGAGACTGAGAAGTTTTTTATAAAGCTTTTAGGTAGAGAAATCTTTATTTCTGAAATGGATGTTTTTGCTTCAAGATGCTCTTGTGTAGGGATAATGATAACTGTTAGGGGGCTTTTTATTGATGATGTTGAAATATTTAAAGAGAAGATTTTAAATAAATTGGAGGAGTTAGCTAAAAATTATGATATAAATGCTGATTGGATATTTGTTAGAGTGTTACCAGGAAGTGATGATGTAATAAATATTGGAGTTAGAGAGCTTTGTAATATTTGTAGAGAAGAGTATAAATCTAAAAAGCCAAGACCTGATTTAATTAGCTTAAAATAAGATAATTTTATAATAAGCTGCTAATAAATTAATTCTATCATTATTTATTATTAAAAGGTCAAAAACCGAAAACCTTAATAACATTAAAACATTATTCAGTAATTAACTAAATTATAAAATTTATTATAAAATTTTTTATGGGTGATAAATGTGGTTAAAATATTCTACGACAAAGATGTAACCTTTGACGCAGTTAAAGATAAAACTATTGCAGTTATTGGATATGGAAGTCAGGGGAGAGCACAAGCGTTAAATATGAAGGATAGTGGTCTAAATGTTATAGTTGGTTTGAGACCTAACGGAGCCTCTTGGAACAAGGCAATTAAGAAAGGACATACAGTTATGACTATTGAAGAGGCTTCAGAAAAAGCAGATATTATTCACATATTGATACCAGATGAGGTTCAACCATTAGTTTATAAAAAACAGATCGAACCTTACTTAACTGAAGGAAAAACAATAAGTTTCTCTCATGGTTACAATATACACTATGGGTTAATAAGACCACCAGAGAATGTCAATATAACAATGGTAGCCCCTAAGAGTCCGGGAGCTATGGTAAGAAAAACTTATGAGGAAGGTTTTGGAGTTCCAGGATTAGTGGCTGTTGAAAGAGATTATACAGGGGATGCCTTACAAATTGCATTGGGAATGGCAAAGGGTATTGGATTAACAAGAGTTGGAGTTATACAGACAACATTTAGAGAAGAGACAGAGACAGATTTATTTGGAGAGCAGGTTGTTTTATGTGGAGGAGTTACTGAGTTAATTAAGGCGGCATTTGAAACTTTAGTTGAAGCAGGATATGCTCCAGAGATGGCATACTTTGAAACATGCCACGAGTTAAAATTAATAGTAGATTTAATTTATCAAAAAGGTTTAAAAGGAATGTGGGAAAACGTTTCAAATACTGCTGAATACGGCGGATTAACAAGAAGGTCAAGAGTTATAAATGAAGAATCCAGAAAAGCAATGAAAGAAATATTAAAAGAAATACAAGAAGGTAAATTTGCAAAAGAGTGGAGTTTAGAGAATATTGCAGGGGCTCCACAGTTAAATGCTTTAAGAAGATTGGAGAGAGAACATCTAATTGAAAAAGTTGGTAAAAAATTAAAAAAAATGTGTGGATTAGAAAAAGATTAAAATTTTACTTTTTTATTT
>JALVUY010000146.1 GCA_027023665.1 Methanocaldococcaceae archaeon | reverse complement strand
CAATAACCGCTGCTGCAGTGAGTAACATCGGCCTAAATCTCACTGCACCTGCATCAATTACTGCCTTATCCAGTGGGTATCCCTCTTTTAGCCTTATCTCAATAAAGTCCACTAGAATAATTGAATTCCTCACAACAATCCCAGCACCAGCAATAAAACCAATCATTGATGTGGCTGTAAAAAATGCATGGAGCATCCCATGTGCTGGGAGTATTCCTATTAGGGAGAACGGGATTGCAGCCATAATGGTCAGAGGTGTGGTAAATGATTTAAACCACCCAACAACCAAGATAAATATAAGGACCAAGACCACACAAAAGGAGATACCTAAGTCCCTAAACACCTCATATGTAACCTGCCATTCCCCATCCCATTTCAAAGAATATCTATGAGAAGTATCATTGGGTAGATGGGTAAATAATTGTTTTATCCTGTAACCACCAGGGAGCTTGATCTTATTTATCTTATTATACATCTCCAAAATAGCATAGATTGGGCTCTCTTTTACACCTGCAACGTCCCCAATAACATATACCACAGGCCTAAGATTCTTGTGATATATGCTCCTCTCTCTCTTTACATGTTTTATCTTAACAAGCTCAGATAATGGTACCAAGGAACCATCTACTCCCCTTATCTTTACAGATGTGAGCCTATCTATCCTGGACCTCTCACTGAATTTCATCCTCATAAACAAACACACATCCTCAAGTTCATTGGGTATGTGTAATAGCCCAAGTCTCTGCCCCTTAAGACACATCTTTAATACCTGGTTTATCTCATACGCGGATATCCCATGGAGTGCTGCTTTTTCCTTATCAGGGACTATTTCATCTTTTGGACTCTGCTCTTCCATGTACCAATCTACATCCACCACCCCTTTTGTGTTATCAAATATATCCCTCACCTTTTTTGCTATCTTGATCTGGGTATTATAATCAGGGCCATAGATCTCTGCCACTAAGGTAGATAAAACCGGAGGACCAGGAGGGACCTCCACCACCTTTACCCTTGCCCCGTATCTATCTGCAATCCTTTTCAGATATGGTCTTACCCTTTTTGCAATCTCATGACTCTGCTCATGTCTCTTGTATTTACTAACCAAATTTACATGTATCTCAGCAACATTTGGACCTTTTCTCAAATAATAATGTCTTACCATTCCATTAAAATTAAAAGGGGCTGCTATCCCAGAATATATCTCATAATCTGTGACCTCAGGAACTGTTTTTAAATATCTCCCCATTTCCATGGCCACCTTCGTAGTGTCTTCTAAAGTGGCATTTTCAGGCATGTCCAAAACCACTTGAAATTCACTTTTATTGTCAAATGGAAGCATTTTTACCTTTACCCAGCCAAAATAAATCAAAGAACAAGCAGCAATCAAAAGCACCACAATACCTATCAAAAAAGACCATGTATATGTTTTTTTATGGATCAGTCTATCCATTATTTTCCTATAAATACGCATTGTTATGTCTTCTTTTTCCGCATGGGGAGTACGGTCTTTTTTTAACAAAAGATAGGATGCCCACGGCGTAACAATAAATGCTACTAGCATAGAAAAGATCATTGCAGCAGTTGAGCCCACTGGAATAGGTCTCATATAAGGACCCATAAGTCCTCTTACAAAGGCCATTGGCAATATAGCTGCTATTACAGTAAGGCTTGCAAGTATAGTTGGATTTCCCACTTCATTTACTGCATAAACTGCAATATCTCGAAAGCTCTTGTCTTTATTTTCAGGTAACCTATAGTGTCTTGCAATGTTTTCCACCACCACAATTGCATCATCTACCAGGATACCAATGGAAAATATCAAAGCAAATAACGTGATCCTGTTTAAGGTATATCCATGGAAATAAAACGCAGCAATGGTCAAGGCCAGGGTTACAGGTATGGCAAAGGCCACTATACCAGATTCCCTAAATCCCAGGGCAAACCATATAAGCAATGTTACAGAAACTATTGCTAAAAACATATGAAACAAGAGCTCATTGGACTTTTCCTTTGCAGTCTCTCCATAATTTCGTGTAACTGTTACATTTACATCTTTAGGAATGACCCTGCCCTTTAGAGTCCCTAGTACCTTCAATATGTTATTTACCACCTTTACGGCATTAGAGCCCTTTCTTTTGG
>JALVUY010000145.1 GCA_027023665.1 Methanocaldococcaceae archaeon | reverse complement strand
TCCTAAGATTAGAGAGCCTCAAAAAAGAATGATGCTAAAAATTTATGAAAGTATTTTAAACAAAAAAAATTTGATAATTGAGGCTCCAACTGGTGTAGGGAAAACTTTGGGTTATTTAATTCCTGCCATTTATTTTGCTGAAAAAGGTAAAAGAATTGTTATTTTAACTGAAACTATTGACCAACAGGTTAGAATTTACGAGGATTTAAGTTCTATAAAGCATAATTTAAAGGTTGCCTATCTGATGGGAAAAGGTAACTATATATGTAAGTCAAAAGGTGGAAAGGCAAATAGGTTATATTGCCAACTAAATAAAAAATGTCCTTATAGACCAAATAAAAGACCTATATGCTACTGTGGAACTAAAAAACAGGCAATAAACTTAGAAGATAAGACAATTTACTACTGTCCTTATTGTGTTTGTGAGTATCAAAAGGCAAAAATTGACAGTATTTTAGCAGATATTGTTGTAGTAAATAATAGTATGTTTTACTATGCAAAGGAAGATATTGAAAGTAAGAGAGATATAGATATAATTATCTGTGATGAGGCACACAAATTAGAGAACAGTGTAAGAAATGCTTCTACAATAGTTATTAATCCAGATATGGCTATTAATAGATTGAAATATATGGCTATTTATTACGCTCCAAATATTTTAAAAAAGAGGTTGGATGTTGAGGATGAAAACTTCTGGGAAATTATTGAGAATTATTTAGTTAATAAAAATGTAGATTTAGATATCTGTAAAGAAACGATTATTTTTGATGGAGAGCTACACTCTTGGAAGTACAATACTGACTTAGCTATATTAGGGGCTATTTTAGATGGATACTATCAAATAAACAATATAAAAAATAAAATTTTAAAATTTAATGAAAATGAAGAGATTGATAAAAATGAACTTAAATTTGATATTGATAATAGAGCTTTAATTTCTATAGAACTCGATTTTATTCATAAGAGGAAATTGTCAGATATGCACATTCTTGAATTTATTGAAAATATCAAAAATTTGAAATATATTAATGATAATTATGTAATCTATAGAAGTGGAAATTCCTTACTATGTGAGCCTGTTTTTGTTAGTTCTCATTTAAAAGAACTTTATAATAATGCAGTAGTTATTCATTGTTCCGCCACCATAGGAAACTTAGAAATGCACGCTATAAAAACAGGAGTAGATAATCCAGAGTTTTTAGTTTTAGAGAGCCCATTTCCAAAAGATAGGAAGATAATCATAGGTTTAAAAGATGGAGTTGATATGAAGTATGAAAAAAGAGATAGAGATATGGCTAATAAAAACTTATTAAAAATATTGGAGGCAATAAATGGAAACTCCTTAGTTTTATTTAAAAGCTATAAAGATTTAGATAACTTTTATAAGTATCTAAAAAGAGAAATTGATAAAACTAATATTAAAAATAAAAACATTCATGTATATGAGCAAGGAATGGATGGAAAAGAGGCTAAGGAATTAAAAGAAAGATTTGAGAGAGTTGGAGGGATTTTATTGGCAACTGGTAGATTTGCCGAAGGGGTAGATATTCCCGGCGAGGCGTTAGTTGGAGTTGTTATTGACACACTACCTTTTCCAGTCCCTACTCCTTTAATATTAAGAGAACAAAAAATATTAGAAGAAAAATTCAAAAAGAGAAATATTAAAAATGCTCATTGGAGAGCTTTTTTAATGACATCTTTTGATAGAATGGCAAGAACCTTAATTCAAATAATAGGTAGATTGATAAGAACAGAAAACGATTATGGAGTTGTAGTTATACAAGATAAAAGATTTTCAGATTGGGTTGGAAGAGTTTTGAAGGAAAAAGGGTATTTAAAAGATGACTATGAAATTATGAGTTTAAATATGGCTATAAAATACATTCCTAAATTTATGAGTCAGTTTAGAAGATAATTTTTTATAACAAAAATTAATTTATATATTTAAATTAATAAATATATTATTCAAAAATAAAAAATGGTAGGGCGGCGGGGATTTGAACCCCGGACCACTCGGTTATGAGCCGAGCGCTCTAACCAGGCTGAGCCACCGCCCTACAAGAGCAAAAATTAGATAATAATAACCCATATATATAGTTTTCGTTAATTAATTAATTTAAATCTTAATATTGATTTATTGGAACAACT
>JALVUY010000144.1 GCA_027023665.1 Methanocaldococcaceae archaeon | reverse complement strand
GTATTACTAATTAAACATTTTTTAGAGCCATTTAAAACTAATTTTTTTAATTCTTCCTTATTCAAGTTAAGATTTTCAATATTATCAATTTGTATATGTATATTCAATGTTACTCTTTTTATTCTACCTTCTTCAAATGATTTCTCAACCTTTCCATCTACATTTATTTTAGCATCTATATTATTTTCTTTCAATGTATTACCAACGGCTATACAAATACACCCACACAGCCCTGCTAAAAATAAATCCATCGGTGATATTTTTTCTTTTGTAGAACCTTTACCTCCCCTTGAATGAATACTTAATCCTTTAATATCTAATAGAGTTTCAAACATATCACAAAACTCAGCGAAAATTTCCTTTTTCTCATCTTTACTTACAATAATATCAACAATCTTAGCTATAAATTTTTTTCTTTCATTTTCAGGAATTTTATCTAAAAACTTTTCTAAAGCTAAAGGCATCATTTTTGGCATCATCTTTGGAGCCATTTCCTTAGCCATTTCTGAGTCCATCATTTCCATTAGCATTTCAGGATTCATTATTTCACCACATTATAAAAATTATATTATACTTATACACATTATACACATTAAAAATAGTAGTATTTATAATTTTCGATTAATTAATGTATTTTAATATTTTTTATATTTATTTAAATATTTGAATACTACTAATAAAAAATTAAGAATTAAACTAATTAATTAATAAACTCTTTTAGTTAGTATGCATCCAGGATCTTCTCTTAAATAGTCTTTAAAGTATGCGTAAGCTCTTGCTCTACAACCCCCACATACATATTTATATTTACATTTACCACAGATAGCTAATTTTTCTCTATCTCTTAAATCATTTAAAACCTTATTATTTCTCCAAAATTCTAAAAAATCTTCTTCATCATTAAATTCTCTAATGTTTCCTAATTTTAATGGGAAAAACACACATGGCTGAATATCCCCATTAGCTCTTAAACTTAAATAAAATCTACCACAACCACAACCTCCAATAAAGTTTGCTAAACTCTTTAATCTGTCATCTCCATCTAAATCAACATTTGCAAAGTGCGTAGCAAGATAATATTTGTTATGCTCTAACGCTGTTCTTGAATAATATGGAGCAGTTGATAAAAAGGCTGTTTTACATTTTTTGTTAGTTTCATTCATTAACTTATCCCATAATAGATTAAGTAATTTTTCCCTTTCTTCGGCAGATAAATCTATATCAAAATCCCCCACACCTACAGGAATGTAGTTATATAGTATAAAGTAATTTACTCCTAACTCTTCAGATAAATCAATAACATTTAGAACATCTTTATAGTTTAATTTAGTAGCAGTCATTGATATTCCACAGCAGATTCCTTCCTCTATAACATTTTTTATTCCCTCAATAGTTTTGTCATAAATGCCTTTAATTCCTCTAAATTTTTCATGAGTCTCTTTAGTACCATCTAAACTAATTTGAACAAAATCAACATTATGTTCTTTTAATTTTTTCACATTTTCTTTATTTAACAGCGTACCATTTGTAGCTATTGAAACCTGCATTTCATAACTTTTAGCTCTATCTATTAACTCAAACAAATCTTTTCTCATTAATGGCTCTCCCCCAGAAAATGCAATAGCAACTACTCCAGCATTACCCAATATATCAATAACTTTCTTAGCCTCTTCACAATTTAACTCATCTTTTAGTGGCTTTCCAGCATTTGCATAGCAATGCTTACATTTAAGATTACATCTATATGTTACATCCCAAACTACTAAAAATGGAGCTCCTGAAACAAATGGCTTTCTTACGCCAAAGTATGCTAATCCTCTTATCACACTTATTAATCCTTTTTTAAAATAAGGATCTTTTAGAAGTTCTTTAAAAACATCTAAATATTTTTCTCCAGCAAATGTTTTAAGACCCCTATCTACTAAACTTTTAAAAACCTTATACTTAGCTGAACTAATGTCTTTTCCATTAATGTATGCATCTATATAATTTTCAATTATTAATTTACCATTAGAATCTTTTTTAAATAAATCTAAGATTTGATTTTTTACAAGAGGATTTAATATTATCTTTGAAAAGATTAGGGCCATATTTTCGGGTTCCATAGTATCACTTTTTATTTAAAATTTTTAAAGAGTTATAATTCTACTATCTACAATTT
>JALVUY010000143.1 GCA_027023665.1 Methanocaldococcaceae archaeon | reverse complement strand
TTATAGAACATTGAACAAAAAATTTAACAAAGAATCCAATTCCAAAGACCTATAACAAATAAAGATAAAGTTGTAGTTATAAATATAGAGGAGGCAATTAATTTAACATCTAATTCATACAATGTTCCTAAGACGAGGCTCATCATTGCAGAGGGCATAGAACTCTCAACTAATAAAACATTTCTATCTAATCCCTTTATATTGATTATCTCAGATAGAGAAAAAGCGAATGTCGGAGATACAATAAATCTAAATAAAGATGCTATTAACCCCCAAAAGATTCCAAACTTTAAAGATTTTGGAGATAAAGATAAACCTAAGGACATCATAATTAAAGGAACTGTTGCAGAAGACAGATAATTTAAAGATTTTAATAGGAAGTTGGGTAAATAACTTAACTTAAAATTAAAAATTATTAATACTATAGAAAGAATTCCAGTCAAAAGGGGTGGAAACTTTATCATCTCTTTTAAAACACTTTTATTTTTACTCTTTCCAAATCTTATTCCTACATAAGTGCCTAAAAGCATAGTGGCAAAAACACTTCCTAAGTCGCAAAAAATGGCTCTTGCTAATCCTTCCTCTCCAAACATTCCCAAGACTACTGGATAACCTAAGAAACCTGTATTTCCAAGCATTGAAACTAATATTAATCCACCTAGTTTTTTATCATCCAATTTAAATATATACTTTCCTAATAGATAAGATAATACTCCAACCAACACAAATGAAATACAAATAATCAATGGAAGTTTTAAAAAATTTAATATTTGATTAGAGGAAACATTTTTCATTATAGTTAAAAATATTGTTGAAGGCATTGCAAAGTAGATAACAATACTGTTCAAAATTTTTGCATGTTTTTCATTCAATATATTTAAAACTTTTGAGATATAGCCAACCATAATTAAAGTTAATATAATTAGAACTACATCCATAGTATCACATTTTTAAATAAAAATTTAATAAAAGATTATTTTATTAATCTTCCCTTTTCATCTATTTCTCCTTTTCTGATCCTTGTCGTAGATATTGGTTTTCCATTTTCAGCAGTAATTTGTTTAAAAACTATTATTTTTATGGGCTTTAAACCTCTAACTTTTCTAATTTCATTTATTTTTTCAGCATTTTTTAAAGTTTCTTTAGTTACTACAATAATATCATAATCCTCTGTAATTGCATCGCCGTAAGGGTCATTTATAACTTTAATTTCATAATCTGCATTTATACTATCTAAAAATTTTTTTAAATTTTCAATTCTTGTTTTTAAATCATTTATTTTATGTGTTTTATATTTTTTTGCAAAGTTATCACTTGTTATTCCAACGGTTAATTTACCCAATGAAGAGGCAAACTTTAACAGTTCCTTATGCCCCTTATGTAATATATCAAATGTTCCTCCTACAACTACTTTCATACTATCTAACCTTTGGACAAAAATCTATAGAATTTATACTTGTGTGCAAAGAGTTTATAATAAATAAGGTATTAATGAATGCCTTTGAAAAAGGGCATTCAAATTTCATTATTTATATTTTATTTGGATATAATTTGCACACAAGTATATTTGAAAGATTGACAATTTCATCAACAGAAAGTTTAAAAACCTTTTTATTCATTAAAATTTTTATATCTGGATTATTTTTCACAAATTCATCTAAAATTTTTTTCATTTCTTCTTTAGTATAATTTAATTCCTTAGAGGAATCAATTAAAGATTTCCTAACTGATTTATTCCTATGTTGAAATATTGCCCTTAAAAAATTATCAAAAAATTCTTCATTCTCTATTTTTTTCTTCTTCTCAATGTTTGGAGTTATTTTAACTAAGGCAGAAAATACCTTTGGTTTTGGATTAAATGCAGTTGGAGGAACTTTACACAATATTTCTGGGTCAGATCTTGCTTTTACTGCAACTGTTAATCTACCATAATCTTTTGTTCCTTCCTTTGCCACCATTCTCTTTGCAAATTCATATTGATACATCAAAACTGCCAAATCAAAACCTCTCTTTAACAGTTTAAAAGTTATTGGAGATGAGATTTGATAAGGAAGATTGGCAACTACCTTATTAAAATCCAATTTATTTAAATCAAATTTTACAGCATCTCCCCAGATAATCTCAACATTGTCATAATTTTCCATTAATTTTTTAGCATAAGGTTCTAAATTTTTGTCAATTTCAATAACATAAACTTTTTTGGAATGTTTAGCAAGTTCTTCAGTTAAAATCCCCTTTCCTAAACCAATCTCTAAAACAATATCATTTTTCGTTAAATTTGCAGATTCTATTGCCTTATTTACAAAGTTTTTATCTATTAAAAAACACTGTCCTAATTTTTTCTTAGGCTTAAACATTGTTTCACTTATTTTTTGTTTCAAATAAAAATTAATTACAAACATAAAATTAATTATAAATACAAGAAATATTTATTTTGATAATAGTTCAACAACTCTCTGTTCAATTTCATCAACTGGCTTATTTAATATGTTTGCCAATGCCTCTGCAAATATCTTAGCATACTTCATAACATACTTTCTTTTCTTTTCTTCTTCTGCCTCTTTTCTAATTCTTGATAAATACTTTTCCAACTCTCTTCCACAAATCATAAGTGCATGCCTAATCTCATTATAAATTTCTTCATTTTCGTGTTCACTACATGCTACTGCCTGCTTTCCAGCAGATGTGTAAGGGATAAATGTAGATATTAGATTAACAAACACTGTTATTGGAGCATCTTCCCCTCTTAAACCATATCTTCTCCAATTTATGCTTTTAACTGCCTTAGTTAAACCGCATGCGGAAGCATCGTATAGTAAAGGAACATGATTGGCAAACCTCATAATTTCCATTCTTCTACCTTCATCACTCTGCCTTCCTGCATTACCTCCATAGGCAATAGCCACTTCAACAGCAAAGGGTATTCCTCTCCTATAGGTTTTTGGATTTCTCGTAATTGCCTTAACGAAATCTGGATTTAAAAATTCTTTTAACGACTTTTCAATATTTTCAGCCCCTATTGGTCTTAATCCAGTTGTAGGAGGGGCCATAAACTCCATACTTTGTAGGCAATCAACAATCATCTCCGCTTCATCCCAAGTTAGTTCCTTAGGATTTTTGTTTAGAATATTTTTAACATCCTTTTCTAATTTTTTTAACTCTTCATCAGAAATTAATCCCTTCTTTTTTATAGTAGTAATAAACTCCTCTGGTGGCTTTACGATATTTTTAATTTTTTTATTTAATTCTTCAACAACTGAGGCAGATAAGTAATTCTTTTCAGCCCATTCCATGAAGTTTTCAGGTATCTTTTTAAAGTGATTCTTTATATTGTTTATTTCCTCTTTATTTAACTTACTGAATAGATATTCCATAGTTATATATTTTAAAGCATATCTCTTCAACTCATCCAAACTTTCTGGAAGATTTGCAATTAACATCTTTACAGTATCTATTTCTTCATTACTTAAATAATCTTTAAATTTGGTTAAATATTTATCAATATCTATATTTAAATAGCATTGTATAATCATACTCCAAAATACACTATCTTTAAATTTCTTTAATATTAAATCTCTCAACAAATATTTTTCAAGTTCCTTAATTCTTTTTGTTGTAACTCTTGAAAGTTCAGAAACGAGCATTGAAGAAACTTTTTTTGATTTTGTTTTTTTTGCAATATATAGTAATTCATCAGTAGTCAATCCATAAGGGTGGGGTTTCATCTCTTCTGGTTTTTTTGGTAGTTCTTTAACAACTCTATCAAATACAACTTCTCCATAAGGATCTTTTAATATAATCTTAGCGTAAGGCGTTGCTAAACTGATCCTTCTTAAATACTCAAATGGACCAAATTCTCCTCTATTATAACTAACTTCTTTAAACTCTCCTTCTACTCTTGTTCCTCTCCACTTTCCTTTTCTAACTTTTTTTGAAACTATCTCCCCTTCATTTTTTTCAACATTCATTTTTACTAAAACCTCATAAATTTTACCATCTCCAGTAGATGTTATAATTTTTAATGGCTTTCCAGTAGTTATTTGCGAGAATAATAAAACACCTGCTGCTCCAATTCCTTGCTGTCCTCTTGATTGAATAAACCTATGCATCTTAGAACCAGCCAACATTTTCCCAAATACCTTTGGAATAAACTCTAAGGGAATCCCTGGTCCATTATCTTCAACCGCCACTTTGTAATGATCAGCCCCTAACTTCTCAATCTCAACTTTTATATCTGGTAAAATTCCTGCCTCTTCACAAGCGTCTAAACTGTTAGTAACTAACTCATGCACTACAGTAGTTAAACTTCTAACTTTCCCACTGTATCCAAGCATGTGCTTATTTTTTCTAAAAAATTCAGCAACAGAATGCTCTTTAAATTCTTTAAATAAATCTTTGCTCATACATCTCACCACGGTAATAATCTTAATGTCAATATCTTAGAATTGAATTAGCTATATTTTATATATTTATATATATATTGCATTGAGATAAATAAAGATAAATAAAATAATTATAACAATAACATTAATTGTATTTATATGGTTAATTCTATGGAATTTTTATAAAAATTATTCTAACAATTGGATATAAGAATAGGGCGACATCCTATAGGTTGAAATACCCTACAATAATGTTTTTTTATTTTAGAAAATATCAGGTGAAAATAATGAAATTCTACGATCAAAAAAAAAGATGTTAAGTATTAAAAAACATACTACCAGTTAGAACCAAATTCTATTTTATTTGTTTTAATAACCATAGAATGATGAGTCAATAAACTAAATCATTTTTTATTTTCTCTTTGGGTTTTAACAACAATCATCCTATCAGTGCACGTAAAGCATGGGTCACAACTTGCTATAATTAATTCAGCGTCTGAAACATGATGCTCAGGGAGAATTGCCTCCATACACGCCAAATTAGTTAAAGTAGGAGTTCTAACCTTTACCTGTCTAACTCTTCCATTTTCATCTAAACCATAAGAGTAATAGACCTGCCCTCTTTGTGCCTCATTATATACATCTATAGGTTTAAATGGTTTTAGTTCATAGTTTGGATTATATATTTTCTTATCTAAGTTTGACAACTCTTTCAATCCTTGCCTAATAATCTTAATACTTTCAAAACATTCATAAAATCTTACTGCCAATCTACTAAAAACGTCACCATCGTCAAATATAACTTCTTCAAATTCAAAATTATCATATACTGGCACTTGCCCCTTTTTTCTCATATCACAAGATAATCCTGAACCTCTCGCTGTAGGTCCAGTTGCATGCAATTTTTTAGCAGTTTTTCTATCCAAAACACCAACATCTTTAATTCTTGCCATAATCATTGGGTCATTTATTGTTCTATTCAACAATTTATTTAAATTTTCTTCAAATTTTTCTAATCTTTCCAATATTGATGGGATTTTACTATCATTTATATTGCATCTTGGTCTAATTCCTCCAATTATTGGGCAAGAATTTTGAACTCTTCCACCAGTAATTTCTCTCAAAATTTGCATTATTGGCTCTCTAATCATAAATGCCCTAAAAGCCAATGTCTCAAAGCCAATAACTTCAAAGGCGTGACCAAATAATAACATATGAGAGTGTAATCTTTCAAATTCCTCAACAATCGCCCTTATATACTCTGCCCTTTCTGGAACTTCTATATCACAACCTTTTTCAATTACCATTACATTAGTCCATACATGAATGTGAGAACAAATTCCACAAATTTTCTCTGACAATATACTAATTTTTTCTGGAGGTAATCCTTCCATAATGAGTTCTATTCCTCTATAATTAACGCCAATTACTAATTCAGCCTCCTTTATAATCTCATCTTCAATAAATAATCTTAATCTATGAGGTTCAAGCATTGTAGGATGTACTGGACCTATAGCGATCTCTCCTTCACACTTCATAATCAACACCATAAATTTAAATATAAGATAACAAACATTAACTATAACTATAAAATTTATCATAATTAATAATGATAATTTACTTTATATAGTTTTGTTTTAATAGGACATTTACAGAATTTTTAATTGGTGATAGTTATGACTCAAATGGACGATGCAAAAAAGGGAATTATCACTGAGGAGATGAAAATTGTATCTGAAAAAGAAAAAATTGATGTTGAAAAACTTAAAAATCTTATAGCTAAAGGTTATGTTGTTATTCCAAAAAATGTTAATAGAGATACTGAGCCAGTAGGTATTGGTAAATATTTGAGAACTAAAGTAAATGCAAACATAGGAACTTCTCCAGATTTTGTAGATATTGATTTAGAAATAAAAAAGGCAAAAGTTGCTGAAAAATATGGAGCAGATACTATAATGGATTTAAGTACAGGAGGTAATTTGGAGGAAATTAGGAAGGCAATTATGAACGCTGTTGATATACCAATAGGAACAGTTCCAATTTATGAGGCTGGAAAAATTGCAAGAGAAAAGTATGGAAGAGTTGTAGATATGAATGAAGATTTGATATTCAATGTTATTGAAAAACAGGCAAAGGAAGGCGTAGATTTTATGACACTACATTGTGGAATAACTAAACAATCTGTTGAAAGATTAAAAAAAAGTGGTAGAGTTTTGGGAGTAGTTAGTAGAGGAGGAGCGTTTTTAACAGCATACATATTATATCACAACGAAGAAAATCCACTGTATAAAAACTTTGACTATCTCTTAGAGATTTTAAAGGAGTATGATGTAACCATAAGTTTGGGAGATGGAATGAGACCGGGATGTTTATTAGATAATACAGACAGGGCTCAAATTGAAGAACTTATAATATTAGGAGAATTAGTAGAAAGATGTAGAGAAAAAGGAGTTCAATGTATGGTTGAAGGGCCAGGACATATTCCTTTAAACTATATTGAAACTAACATTAAATTACAAAAGAGTTTATGCAAAAATGCTCCATTCTATGTTTTGGGTCCAGTAGTTACAGATATAGCTCCCGGCTACGATCATATAACAGCCGCAATTGGAGGAGCGTTAGCAGGTTACTATGGGGCTGACTTCCTTTGCTATGTAACTCCAAGCGAGCATTTAAGGCTACCAACAGTAGAGGATGTTAAAGAGGGAGTTATAGCTACTAAAATAGCGGCTCAGGCGGCAGATATTGCCAAAGGTAATAAATTGGCGTGGGAAAAAGAGAAAGAGATGGCTTATGCAAGAAAAAACCACGATTGGGAGAAGCAGTATGAGTTGGCAATAGATAAAGAAAAAGCAAAAAAAATGAGAGAAGAGATTCCTTCAAAAGAAAAAAGAGCGTGCTCAATTTGTGGTGACTATTGTGCCTTATTGATGGTCGAGAAATTTTTAAGGTGAATTTTATGGAAAAAAATGAATTAATTACTGAAATTTTAAAGAAAGAGATTGTTAAGGCATTAGGTTGCACTGAGGTGGGATTAATTGGCTATACAGTTGCTAAGGCTAAGCCAGATGATGTATATTCAATAAAAGAGATTAAAATAATTAAAATAATTTTAGATAAAGGAACTTTTAAAAATGCATATTCAGTAGGAGTTCCAAATACTGGAAAATTTGGGATACTTCCAGCAGTTGTTGGTGGTTTGTTAGGAAATAAAGAAAATGGTTTAGAAATATTTAAGGATATAAAATATGATGAAGAATTAGAAGAATTTATAAAAGATAAATTGAAAATTGAAGTTATAGATTCTGAAGTTTATTGTAAAGTATATATTGAGGCGGATAAAACTTATGAGAGTGAAACTAAGGGTAGTCATTCTGGAAAATGCATTCCTAAAACTTTGAAAGAGGCTTACAAAAAATTAACTCTCAAAGACTTTATAGATTATTTAGATGACATTCCAAAAGATGTAATTAATTTGATAAAAGAAACAATAAATATAAATAATAACCTCTCAATTCCTGAAGTTCCAGAAGATTTTATAAATTTAAATATAAATGATGATGTTTTAAATGTTATGGTAAAAAAACAGTTTCAGGTGTTTATAATAGAATGATTGGTATTAGTAAACCAGCTATGGCTATTGCTGGTAGTGGAAATATGGGTTTAGTATCTACATTACCAATAATTGCTTACGATGAAATTAACAATAAAGATGAAGAAAAACTAATTAAATCAATTACTTTATCTTCTTTAACTACTATATATTCAACCTACTAGTTGGAAAAAACTTTGAGGAATGCATTAAAAACATTGGAAAAATTGGAAAATCTATGAAATCAGTAGATGACGCAATAATAGAAATATTAAAAAGTAAGGAATTATAAATTAGGTGTTTTATTTGTTCAATATAATTTTTATAACCTTTTTTAAAGTTAAATTTTCCTCATATAACAATACTCCAATTTTAAACAGTTTTATTGACAAAACGAAAGATAATACAATACTAACAACCATAATAAATGTTGATATTATTATTTCAGTTAAAGGTAGTTGAGTTACACTTTCTCTTAAAACTACTGTATATGGGGCTGTAAAGGGAATATATGATAAAATTTTAGCGATGTAATGATTTGGATTAACCATTATAGTGTTCATAAACATTATTGGTATAATTTGAACAATTATTATTGGAGATATTAGTTGAGAGGCATCCTTAGGATGAGAGAATAATGAGGCAATTCCGCACAACAAAGAGGAATAGAACAAATATCCAAGTATAAAGTAAATTAATGCAAATAATACTAAGTATAAAGAAACCTTAACCGCATATATTATAATTACAGGTAAAGCAAATATCAGCCAAATACTTATTTGAATTAAACCTACTATAGATATTCCTAATATTTTACCAAACATTAAATTTTCTGATGATGCATAACACAATAGAATTTCCATAATTCTATTTTGTTTCTCTTCAATAATTGAGGAGACAATAATTCCAGATAATGATGTAATAGCCATATAAAGCAAAAATACAAAGCCCATTGGCAATAGTTGAGATAAAAATGATTCTTTTTCAACTCCTTTCGTAGAAACAAAATAAATCTTAACATTTATAGGATTTACAACCCTATTGTAAGTTAAATTATCTACTTTCCCTTTTAGTAAGTTTTTAATTATAATATTAGATAATGTATCGGTTATTAAAGGATTTGGCGATTTTGTTGCTGAATAAATTATTATATTCCCAGTTTTTAAATAATCTTTGGGAATAACAATTAAAGCATCTATTTTTTTATTTAAAATGTCCTCTTTTCCCTTTTCTATATTTTGGTATTTTATAAAGTATATTGTTATAGTTTTATTACCGATATTGTTTTTTACCACTTTATTTGGAATTTCTAAGCCAAAATTATCTATATAACCCACTTTAAGTTCTTTAATGTCAAACATCATTAAACTACCCATTACAGCCAAAGATATCATAATTATAGGGACTATTACAGTAGATATTAAGAACTGTTTTCTTTTTACATTACTAAAAATCTCTCTCTTTCCAATTGTAAATATTTTTTTGAAGTCTATATTCATATTTTCACCCTAATTATTCAAAAAA
>JALVUY010000142.1:7028-9531 GCA_027023665.1 Methanocaldococcaceae archaeon | reverse complement strand
ATTTAAAACAATCGGTGATAATATGATGTATATATTAAAGGTAGCTTATGACGGTAGATATATCTCAACCTTTTAGTAAAAGGTTGATCAAAACGGATGCATCACTTCGCTTCGCTCAGTGATGCCTCTTAGATAGGTGGAAATAATGTATATTCTAAAAATTGCCTATGATGGAAGATATAGTTTTCAGCAACAACCACATAAAGAAACTGTTTGTGATATTTTATTAGATACTTTAGAAGAAACTGGCTTTTTATATAAAAGGAAGATAATTTATAGTGGAGGTAGAACTGATAAGGGAGTTTCTGCCTTAGGTAATTTTGTAGTTGTGGAATTAAAAAAAGAGCCAATACTCTCATATATAAATGCAAAGTTGAAAAATAGGGGGATTTGGGTTTTAGGTTATAGAGAAATTAATGAAATTCCAAAAGTTAAATATAGACATTACCGCTACATTCTACCAAATATTGATTATGATGTTGATTTAATTATAGAAGGCTCTAAAAAATTTATTGGAACCCATAGCTTTCACAATCTGTCAAAAAGAGATAGAACAAAAGAAAAAAGTTCTATAAGAACAATTTATGATATAAAAATATCTGAAAATGATTTTTATTTAACAATAGATATTATTGGAGAAAGTTTTTTGTGGAATATGGTTAGAAAGATCGTTGGAGCATTAGATTTAATAGGAAGAGGAAAAAAACCAGTTGAATGGATTGATAAATTGTTAGATGAAAATTATAGAGAAGGAGTTCCAACATTTCCACCGGATGGGTTGATATTAGTTGAGGCAAAGGTTGATATTGATTATATTTATGACAATTATTCAATAAAAAAGTTTAAAGAATATTGGGAAGAATTCTTTAAATTGTATGTTATGAAAATGGGTATAGCTAAAACAATATTAGATTCTACAAAAATAGATTAATTAATTTTTAAATTAAGTGTGCCCCGGGGGAGCAAAGGAGAATCATCGCTTGCCGGGCAGTTGCTCATCTCCCGCGGTTTCCCGGGGCGTATATTTCATTATCCTAAATCTAATATATTATATCCATTAACTCAAATTTATATTTTTTGCTGTCATCTAAAAATAATTTAAGGATGATAAAATGAAAAAATATATTGTAAGTATTGGAGTAGATATATCTAACAATGATGTAAGAACAAATCCTAAAGTTAATGAGTTAGTTAATAAAGAGGTTAAAGAAAGATTGTCTAAATTGGGAATAAAGGCATGTATCTCAAATATAACCGGAGATGATATAGTTATAACATCGTTCGTTCCAGAGGATTTAATTGAGGAAAATAATAGAATAATCTTTGAAATTTTAAATAAATATGCCGAGGGCTTTGATGATTTAAATGGAATCTCAAAAGAAAAAGACGAGGCAGGGGAAGGGTTATCTTACGCTGTTGCTGAATCTATATCTGAGTATGGAGATGCTATAATAGTATCTTTTGACACTTATGGAGGAGAGAGTTTTGTAGATGAAATGGCATTGTTTGTAAAGGAAATTGGAGAAAAGTTTGGATATGATGTTGGCTGTTCTGTCTCTAATGAACCAGTTGAAATTCCTGGAATTGGCTATACTGGCTCAGAGAGTGATGACCCAGTTGTTGTAATAACAGTTAATGAACTTAAAGAGATAAGTAAAATATCTGGATTAATATATGGGGGTTTATTAAGTTTTGATAAATTATACTTTGTAAAAAATGGGGAGGGGGTTGATATTCTACCCCCTGGCGTTATCTATACGATGAGTGCATTTTTAAATGGAAATATAATTGACCTATACGAGGGAATTAAAAAAAGAGTAAAATTTTAAATGTGATAGTATGGATCTACAGTACTTTATACTAGCATTCACATCAATATTTTCAATTTTAAACCCATTTGGTGCTGTTCCTGTGTTTATAGCATTGACAGAATCATATCCAAAAAAAGAAAGAAATTTAATAGCAAAAAAAACAGTTATTTATACTTTAATAATATTGTTAATTTTTACACTTTTTGGTAATTGGATATTAAAATTTTTTGGCATATCCTTAGATGCCTTTAAAATAGCAGGAGGTTTATTATTAGTTTTAATATCCTTAGACATGGTTAGAGGTAAGCAGGAGGTAAAATTGCACAAAAAAGAGATTGAAGATGCTTATGAAATTGACGAAATAGCATTAATGCCTTTGGCAACTCCTCTATTAGCTGGACCGGGATCAATTACTGCCTGTATGGTGGCAATGGCAGAGGCTCCAACTTTTGGAGATAAATTTTTAGTCATATTAGCAATACTTATATCTATTTTGATAACTTATGTAACATTACTATCTTCTGAAAAAATATTAGATAGAATTGGGAAGTTAGGGATTAAGATACTAACAAGAATGATGGGTTTTATATTGACAGCAATAGCCGTTCAAATGGCAATTAGCGGAATTAAAGGAGCATTGTTCTAAATCTATATATAATTTTATAAATGGGGTGATTAGGTTGAACATTGAT
>JALVUY010000142.1:0-7018 GCA_027023665.1 Methanocaldococcaceae archaeon | reverse complement strand
GATATTAACTTAGATAAATACAAAAATTTAAGAAGAAATTTAAACAGAGAGATAATCAACTTAAATCCAATACAAAGAGGAGGAATATTACCAAAAGAATCTAAAAAAACAGTTTATGAGTATTGGGATGGTTATAGTGTTTGTGATTTCTGCCACGGAAGATTGGATGAGATAACAAGCCCTCCAATAAAGGAGTTTTTAGAAGATTTATCTAAATTTTTAAATATGGATTATACAAGGCCAACACATGGAGCAAGGGAAGGGAAATTTATAGTTATGCACGCAATATGTAAGGAAGGGGACTATGTAGTTTTAGATAAAAATGCTCACTATACAAGTTATGTCTCTGCTGAAAGAGCAAGGTTGAATGTTGCAGAAGTAGGATATGAAGAGGAGTATCCTACATATAAGATAAACTTAGAAGGCTATAAAGAGGTTATAGACTGCTTAGAAGATAAAGGAAAAAATGTTGGATTAATATTATTAACTCATGTTGATGGAGAGTATGGAAACTTAAACGATGCTAAAAAAGTTGGTAAAATTGCCAAAGACAAAGGAATTCCTTTCCTGCTAAATTGTGCATATACAGTAGGAAGAATGCCAGTTAATGGAAAAGAGGTTAAGGCTGACTTTATTGTAGCCTCTGGACATAAGAGTATGGCAGCCTCTGGACCTTGTGGTATTTTAGCATTTAATGAGGAATTTGCAGATAAAATTACTAAAACATCTGAAAGATATCCTCTCAAAGAAATTGAAATGCTCGGATGTACAAGTAGAGGATTGCCAATATTAACTTTAATGTCAAGTTTTCCTTATGTTGTAGAGAGAGTTAAGAAATGGAATGAAGAGATTAAAAAAACGAGGTATGTTGTAGATGAATTAGAAAAAGTATGTTTTAAGCAATTAGGAATAAAACCAAAGGAACACGATTTAATTAAATTTGAGACACCAATATTGGATGAAATTGCAAAAAAAGACAAAAGAAGAGGATTTTTCTTTTATGACGAATTAAAGAAGAGGGGTATTGGTGGAATAAGGGCAGGAGTTACAAAGGAGATAAAGATGAGTGTCTATGGCTTAGAATGGGAGCAAGTAGAATATGTAGTAAATTCAATAAAAGAAATTATTGAGAAATATAATAAATAATATTTAATTTTTAAATTAAATTTTAAACTCTCCATTTTCAATTTTCTTTTTTAGTTCTTTTGCTAATTTTAAGGCTCTTTTTCTATCTGACTGCCTGCAAGTTATAGGAATTCCGCATATAGAGCCAAGTTTTGTTTTAAATACTCCATAAGGGCAGATATTACAAATACCACATCCAAAACAGTCTTCAGTTATCTTTATCTTTCCATTCTCTCTTTTTATTGCAAAGGTAGGACAATACTTTTCAGCTAAGCACTCTTTACACTCTTTACATCTATCTGGGTATATTTTTGGTCTTAAATCTACATTTTCCCAAACTTCTGCATAGTTTCCAACATCTATAATTTCTCTACCAAATATATTAACTAATGGTAAGGCAATATCTTTATCTAAATTTTTTAAACTCTCTTTATGTTCATCAACTTTAATTGGAATAGCTATTGTATTATATATTTCAATTCCTGAAGATGTTATGAAACCTCCTAAATAGTAAGGATTCATCTCTTTCATATTGGCGGATAACATTAAATTTGGTTTTTTTATTGAACTTCTTGTTCCAAAACCTAATATAATTGCTTCAGCACCATTTAATAGTGCCTTTTTTCCAATAATATCTTTTTCGTCTTTAATAATCATATTTTCCAATGGGTTATACATACCACATCCAGAAAATGAAGCCTCTCCTTTTTTTAATGGTAATCTATGAAATATAGTATTAACTTCTTCATCAGACAAATTTGTTATTGCAGTATAATTTTTAAATGCCATTCTCGTTCCAATCATTTTTGCAGTTGGTAAATCTTCAATAGTTACCTCATTTTTATAAGTTTTATTACCACATACTGCCTTTGCCTCTACAACTTTACCCTTAACCAAATCTTTAAATAAAAATCCAACTTCTCCATAAAATATTGCATCAACTTTTCCTAAGTATTCGTTAGGGCAAACGCCTACAACGCCTTTAATATCATTTAAATATATTTCATCTGCTTTTTTAAAAACCTCATTAAAAGGGATGTGAAAAACTCCCATAGTTCCTGACATTATTCCACAAGTTGCAGTTGTAACTATATCTACCTCATCTATTTTATCCTCCTCATTATTTCTAATGTATTTTTTTAATTCATCTACAGTTATAACCTTTAAATCATTTTCCAAACTGCCACCTTTTTTTATTTGTTAATGTTTTGTTAATGTATAGATAGAAAATAATTAATTTTGTAATGAAAATGTGAAATAAAAATAAATTATAAAACTATAAACCTTAATTTATCAAATTTATTAATATTTATGAAGTTTTTTACTCAATTCTATCAATCTCCTGATTCTCTCCTCAGTTGGAGGATGAGTTGAGAATAGTTTCATTATAAAATCTGATCTAAATGGATTTACAATAAATAAGTGAGAAGTTGCTGGATTTCCCCTTTCTAATGGATACATCTGAACTCCTTCCTCTAACTTAGATAATGCATTAGCCAACCATAAAGGATGAGTCAATTTTGCCCCCTCTTCATCAGCATAAAACTCTCTTTGTCTTGAAATTGCAAACTGTATTAATGTTGCCGCAATAGGAGCTAAAATAACCAACAAAACCATACCAACAAGTTCCAATGGATTGGAATCTTCATTTTCAGCAGTGTAGAATAAACCTCCCCAGTATAGCATCCATTCTGCAATATATACTATAGCCCCAGCCAATGTAGCCACTATGGTAGATATTAAAATATCTCTGTGCTTAATGTGTGATATTTCATGCCCAATAACTCCCTCCAACTCCTCTGGAGACAGTAGTTGTAAAATTCCTTCAGTGACTGCTACAACAGCATTTTCTGGATTTCTACCTGTGGCAAATGCATTGGGTGTCATTGTAGGAACAATAGCAACTTTTGGTTTAGGTAATCCTGCCTTTCTCGCCACTCTTTCAACCATCTGATGTAGCCAAGGCATCTCGTGCTCATCTAAAATTCTCGCATTGTAACTCATTAACACGAACTTATCACTATAATAGTATGCAATAATGTTAGGAATCAAAGCGATGAGTATAGCAAATATTGGATGGATATGTAACATAAGACATATTGCGTAAATTAAACCTACGAGAAGTGCCATCAATAAATATGTTTTCATCTCATTCATTATTAACATATTGATCACGTCCTAATCTAATTTTATTTAATATTTTTTATTCTTTTACATAATAAAGTAATATTCCCTAAATTTAAATATTTTGGTGATATAAATGGATGATAAATTTGCCTCTAAGTTTGAGATAGATATTTTGAACAAACTATTGAATAAAAATTTTAACTATGATTTAGCAATAATACTTAAAAAAATTGGAGGTTTGGATTATAGAAAAAAAGTTTTTATTGGTGGAGAGTGTATAGGTATTTTAGAGTTCGATTTAATTGATTTGGATTGGAAGTTCCACCCTTATGCATCTTATTATCTAATAGAAGAGCCAAAGATTAAACTAAAACCTACAAAAAGAAAATTGAAAGGTAAGAAGGTCCCACTAAATTTGATTGAGAATCCAGAAGAACTTAAAGATATTAACGAGAATGAGTATGTTGGCGTAGAAATAGGAAACTATGTTGGTGTTGGAATTAAAAAAGGGGATACTATAAAGATTAAAGATTTAACTTTAAAAAAAGAGATTAAATTTGAAAAGATTGAGGAATATTTGAGGAAGAATTATGACAGAATTAAGAAATTGGAGAATAAATCTCTAAATATAATAGAGAAATATTACAAAAAATGTAAAGATAGAGGATATGTAATAAATGCTTCATTTAGTGGAGGAAAAGATTCATCTGTTTCTACATTATTGGCAAATAAAGTTATAGACGATTTAGAAGTGATATTTATAGATACTGGTTTAGAATTTAAAGAAACTATTAAATTTGTTAATAAATTTGCTAAAGAATATAATATAAATTTAGTTATTTTAAGGGGTAAAGATTTTTGGGAATACTTAGAAAAATTTGGCATTCCAACGAAAGATTATAGATGGTGTAACAGTATTTGTAAGTTAGAGCCGTTGAATGAATATTTAAAGAAGTATAAAAAAGTATATACCATTGATGGCTCGAGGAAGTATGAGAGTTTTACAAGGAGTAAATTAGATTATGAAAGAAAAAGTAGTTTTATAGACAATCAGATAAATATCTTCCCAATATTAGACTGGAAAGGAACCGATGTATGGAGTTGGATATATTTAAATGATGTAATGTATAATGAACTCTATGACAAAGGTTTTGAAAGAATTGGCTGTTTTATGTGTCCCTCTGCTTTAAATAGTGAGTTTTTGAGAGTAAAAGAATTGTATCCTGAGTTGTTCAATAAATGGGTAGATGTTTTAAAAAGATTTGGATACAGTGAAGATGAAATATTAAGAGGTTTTTGGAGATGGAAAAAACTTCCTCCAAAAATGAAGGAATTAAAAGAATTATTACAATAATTATTTTTATTCATAATAAGTAATAAATGGTCTCGGGATTTTTTCGATATTAGTAGTAATAAATCATAATAATATATTGTTTTTATTATTTCTTATTATGATTTTGTAAATATTTAATTTTATTATAATAACTTTTCAATATTTTTATTATTTTGTAATAATTTTTTGAGAATTTACTGAAGGTCGTTATTACTCTTAAAAAGTATGCAAATATATAAATTTAAGAATTCAAAAATAATGGTGTTTTTAGATTTCCATTCCGTTTCCCATTTCCATAGCATATTGTAGCATTGTAGCATTTAATAACATACGGCTATGGAAATAGGTTATCCTCAGCCCATAGCTTCATCGAGAATACCAATCTCTCTGCTGTAGGTTCATTGGACTTTGGGCTGAACGGAGACAGCCCCAGAGGTTTTTTATCAAAGTTATGTCGACCTCGAAGGCAGAGCCCTCTCATCGGTTAATTAATAATATAGATACATTGAATATTTATATGTTACGATATACTACAAAAACTAAGAAACTGCTACAAACCCTATTTAACTAATTGTGCAAAAATCATGCACAGAACCAAAAAGTTTATATAGAATTTCATAAACATATAGATACCGAATAAGGTAACAAAGTGAGGTGGGAGATATGGCAATGGCAGGAACCCCAATAGTAGTATTACCACAAAACGTTAAGAGATATGTTGGAAGAGATGCTCAAAGAATGAACATATTAGCAGGTAGAATAATCGCTGAGACTGTAAGAACTACACTTGGACCAAAAGGAATGGACAAGATGTTAGTTGATGAGTTAGGAGATATTGTTGTTACAAATGATGGAGTTACAATATTAAAAGAAATGAGCGTTGAGCACCCAGCTGCTAAGATGTTAATAGAAGTTGCTAAAACTCAAGAAAAAGAAGTTGGAGACGGTACAACAACTGCAGTAGTTATTGCTGGAGAATTATTAAGAAAAGCTGAAGAATTGTTAGACCAAAACATACACCCATCAGTTATAATAAACGGATACGAACTTGCAAGAACCAAAGCAATTGAAGAATTACAAAAAATAGCTAAAGAAGTAAAAGCAGATGATACTGAAATGTTAAAGAAAATAGCAATGACTGCTATAACAGGTAAAGGAGCAGAAAAAGCAAGAGAACAGTTAGCTGAAATTGTTGTTGAAGCTGTTAAAGCTGTTATTGATGAAGAAACTGGAAAAGTTGATAAGGATTTAATCAAAGTTGAGAAGAAAGAAGGAGCTCCAATTGAAGAAACCAAGTTAATTAGAGGAGTTGTTATTGACAAAGAAAGAGTTAACCCACAAATGCCAAAGAAAGTTGAAAATGCAAAAATTGCATTGTTAAACTGCCCAATTGAAGTCAAAGAGACAGAAACAGATGCTGAAATAAGAATTACTGACCCAGCTAAATTAATGGAATTCATCGAGCAAGAAGAGAAAATGATTAGAGACATGGTTGAAAAAATTGCCGCAACTGGAGCTAACGTAGTCTTCTGTCAAAAAGGAATTGATGACTTAGCTCAGCACTACTTAGCTAAGAAAGGAATCTTAGCAGTAAGAAGAGTTAAGAAATCAGATATGGAGAAATTAGCTAAAGCAACAGGAGCAAGAATCGTTACAAAGATTGATGACTTAACACCAGAAGACTTAGGAGAAGCTGGATTAGTTGAAGAGAGAAAAGTTGCTGGAGATGCAATGATCTTTGTTGAACAGTGCAAGCATCCAAAGGCTGTAACAATCTTAGCAAGAGGTTCAACAGAGCATGTTGTTGAAGAAGTAGCAAGAGCAATTGATGATGCTATTGGTGTCGTTAAGTGTGCATTAGAAGAAGGTAAGATTGTTGCTGGTGGAGGAGCTACTGAAATAGAATTAGCTAAGAGATTAAGAAAATTCGCTGAAACCGTTGCAGGAAGAGAGCAGTTAGCAGTTAAAGCATTCGCTGACGCATTAGAAGTAATTCCAAGAACCTTAGCTGAAAACTCTGGATTAGACCCAATTGACATGCTTGTTAAGTTAAGAGCTGCTCACGAAAAAGATGGAGGAGAAGTTTACGGATTAGATGTCTTCGAAGGAGAAGTTGTTGACATGTTAGAAAGAGGAGTTGTTGAGCCATTAAAAGTTAAGACTCAAGCAATTGACTCTGCAACTGAAGCATCAGTCATGCTCTTAAGAATCGACGATGTCATCGCTGCTGAAAAAGTTAAAGAAGAGAAAGGAGAAGGCGGGGGAGAATCAGGAGGAGAAGATACTGAATTCTAAACCCTCTAACTTCTAACTTTCTTCTAACTTTTTTATTTTTTAGTCCAATATATTTATAGATTTAAATTAACAAATATAATATGTATTAAAATTAAAAATTACCTTATATTATGTATGTTTTAATATTTTAAAATAAAG
>JALVUY010000141.1 GCA_027023665.1 Methanocaldococcaceae archaeon | reverse complement strand
CTCGGTTATCAGCCGAGCGCTCTAACCAGGCTGAGCCACCGCCCTACAAGAGCAAAAATTAGATAATAATAACCCATATATATAGTTTTCGTTAATTAATTAATTTAAATCTTAATATTGATTTATTGGAACAACTCTGACATTGTCATAATAAGCTTCTCCTCCACCAATACCTATTCCTCCTTTGAGTATTGGTGAATCATTATCAACATACTCTATATATTTCTGTCCCCCTGCAAGAAAGATTATCTTGTTTCCAATTGCTATAACTTCATACCTATAAAAGTCAGTTCCTGCAGGAGCTGCATCATAAGATTCATCTAATAACTTAACTTTAGTTCCATTAAACTTGTAAAGTCTATATCCTATATCATAGCCCTCTATTTCTATGTAGTATCCAGCGTTTGCATTATTCGTTAATCTAAAGTATATTTTTGGAGAGTCGCTATCTTTAAGTCTTTTTATATCGACATAAAATTTAAAGTCAGTATAATTTTTATCAATATATATTATTCCATTGTCTATTGGAACTGCCACTTTATTTAATGTTTTTTTATCTTCGCTTAAAATACTAACAATTTTAAATCCCCCTTCTTTAACTTTCCATTCTCCAAATGGAGCTTTTTCTCCATCGTAGTATGAAGAAAAGTCATCATAAAATTCTTTAGGGACAATTTCAAAGCATCCACACAATCCTATCAATATTATAGGAATTAAAAAAATAAAAATTATAAATTTATTAATAAATTTATTAAAATGCATAATATCACCTTACTTTACTACATCTATACATTACATCAATAACATCTTTTAATGTAGCATTAGTTTTTATTCCTTTTGGATTGTAGTGGGTTACTGTGGCTTTAAAACCAAGCTCTTTTAATTTATTTATAATATCTTTTATTGGTGGGACTGATATTTTTAAAATCTTTCCTAATTGGTGAGTGTCGTAACAACCAACTTGATTTATTTCCGCTTCCTCACTAATGGCATTTAATATTTTTAAAACTCTTTCATTAAATTTTTTTTCCTTAGCTATTTTTAAAGCTTCATCAACGAGAGTTTTATCGTATAAATTACCTATATATAAAGGCCCTGAGAATCCTTTTTCATAATCTTCTTCAAATTTTTTAATTATCTTAATTCCATTAATATCTTTAACATATCCTAACATTTCAAAGGTTTTATCAGCTCTCTTAGCTCCTCTATCAGTAACTAAATATACTCTAACATAATGATCAGTAGAATGACAAAATACAGGTTTTAAAGATATTTCATATTTTGTAGCCATTCTCATAACATATCCTACCAAAACTCTCAAAGCAAATTCATGACAATCTCTACTAAATAATGGATATGCTAAATATTTCCTTAAACATGATTTCTTAGCTCTTCCACATAAAGCGGCTGTATCTGTTGCAGTTATACATAACAACCCATTTCTTGTTACTAATGCCCTAATAGCTTGGTCAATATAAGGAGATGGAGAACCAAACGGGTCTAAATCTATAACATTGAAAAATCTAAAGTGTTTTGATAAAAATGTGTTTGCATCTTCATTAAAAACTTTTATATTCTCAATTTTATTCATTTTAGCATTATTTATTATTTTTTCATATGCCTTTGGATTTATGTCATTTAAGAAAACTTGTAAGTCTCCACGAAATTCTATTTCTTTTGCATATCTAAGACCTCTAATCCCACTACCTGCCAAAGCGTCACATATATAGCATTTATCAACTTTATGATATAAATTTAAAAATGCTTGGACTATAACTATACTTAAATCTCTACAAGTTTTCATTCTTGGGTTGTAAAAAACTTCGTCCTTCTTTGTAATTGTTAATTTATCTGGAACTTCAAAAATAACATCTCCCTCTTTTAAAATCATAATCTCACTCATTATAAAATTGTTAAAAGAAAATAAAGAATAATTTTATATTTAGATTTAAGTTCTATAATTTTTAATTAGTGAGTTGTTTTCGTTATATCCAATGCATAAATTTCTTATTGGACACTTTTTACAGTTTGGACTATCGTGATTAAAACAAAAGTTAGTTCCAATATATATTAAACCATCATCAAAATCAGCTATTGAATAATTTACATTTTCTTCTTTATTTATAATTTTTATTAATAAGTTTGGAATGTGTTGAATTTCTATATTTCTTGGAGG
>JALVUY010000140.1 GCA_027023665.1 Methanocaldococcaceae archaeon | reverse complement strand
GCTTCACCTGCTTGTTCTTGTATAAAAGCCATAAAACTATCAATTAAAGCTTCTACCATAGCTCAATCATCAGTTATAGGAGAACCATCTGATAAAGGAATAATCTGCTTTAACAAATCTAAAGCTTCTCTATATTTTTCATCAATTTCTATTTGTATTTTTGACATAATTGTTATATTTTAAAAAATAATTAAAAGAAATACTAAAAATATTTACAGAAACACATCCAGTTCTATACTTAACAAAAGAAATTATTGACTTTATAAACAAAATCCCTAAAATTAGTACATTAGAAGAGTTAATTGCTCATAAAAACACTGTAGAATATGGAGATAATATTGTTAATGCCCTTCAGGCAATGAGAATGCTCTATATCTCTCCAAGAACTGAAGGAGGACAGGCATATACAACAACAAAAACAGCAGATTTGGCGTTAAAAATATTGTCTTATGTTAAAACATTCAACAGACCTTTAATTTTAAAGGGTAGTGATATTGAATTATTAAGATCGGGAGGAACTACAAAAGAACTTGATGAAATGGGCTTCCATGATGGAGTGTGGAGTTACAGAGTTAGGTAATGCGATGATTACCACCTATGAATCTATGGGAATTGTTGAAAAAAAGACATTGCCAATTTATGTATTGGATGATGAGATAAAGGTTTTAGAAGGATTACTTAAATTAGAAGAAATTAATAAACATACTCCCGATATCTTACCAACATACAGCGAAATTCAAAGAAGGGTAAATGTTGAAGACCTTGGAGAAATTTTGCACATTCTTGAGTCTAAAGAACTAATAGAAAGAAAGTTTATGAAAAATAAAGATACATACTGGGTTACAAACTGGGGTAGAACAATAGTAGAGTTAGGAGTCGTTACAACTGAGGGAATGAAAGCAATAACTTATGCATTGAGTGGAGATGTTCCTATAGCTGAGTGGGTATTAGCGGCTAAGGATGAAGGTTTAATAAAAAGAGGAGTTACTCAAAAAGGACATACAATGATTAAATTCTCAAAGAGTATTAAGAGAAAGCCCTATTTAACTAAATATGATATTGCAATACTTTTAAAGGTGCCTAAGGGGAAATATATACATAAAGATGAAGTTATAAAATTAGTCCAAGATCTTGTAGGAGGAGATGAAAAGGCTATAATTAAGGCTATTGGAGAAGCAGAATCTAAAGGGTTCATTGTAGAATTACAAAATAAAATTATAAAACTTACAGACCTTGGAACTGATGTTAAGACAGCAATAGAATCTGCAAAAATTGATGAACTATTATCAACAAAGTTTGGTATAACTCCAACAACATTCAACATATTGAGAGTAATTTATAATAATTTAGATGAATTCAATAAGATTTGGAAGGAAAGTAGAGAAGAAAAAGGTTACAAAGAAGATGAAGTAAATCTAATTAAGAAGTATCTAAGCCTTAGTGATGAAGAGATTCACAAAGCATTTGTTATCTTAAGAGCATTAGGATTCCTTGGTAAAAAAAGTATTACAAAAGCAGGAGAAATCTTAGTTAAGGCTTATGAAAAGCTATATGCTTCCTCATAATCTAATTTTTTTATTTTAAATATAATTTATATATTTAAATATATTATTTAATATTATATATTAGTATTAAGCATTAAATATGCTCATTTGATAAGAATTGGGATGATAACTATGAAAATTATAAAAAGTGAATATGACAAAATTAAACCATACATTACTAAAGATGGCTCAATAATTAGAGAGTTGATGCATCCAAATGTTCATGGAGATGTAAAACAAAGTTTAGCAGAGGCTATAGTTCCAGTAGGTTCTAAAACATTGCTACATAAACATCATAAGTCTGAGGAAATATATTACATTTTGGAAGGTAGAGGATTGATGACTTTGGGAGATGAAAAATTTGAAGTTAAAAAAGGAGATGCTATAGTTATTCCTCCAAAGACCCCGCATAAAATTGAAAATATAGGTAATGTTCCATTAAAAATATTATGTTGCAGTTATCCTCCTTACTCTCATGATGATACAGAGATAATAAAGCCATAGAGGTTCTTTGCCTCCTTTATTGGAATCCTCCCCCTAATATTTTACCTTTATTTATTATTTCATAATTAATTAAAAAAAATTTTTATTTTATATTTATAATTTATAATAGGGCCTATTTAACAAAAAAGTATTATA
>JALVUY010000139.1 GCA_027023665.1 Methanocaldococcaceae archaeon | reverse complement strand
CAAATCGAAAAATATTTATAGATGTAAAATTTTCTAATATGGGACATTAAATTTTCTAAAAATTTTGTAAAAATGTTTCATTAACTATTTATATTACTGAAAATTAAAAAAAATTAAAAGAAATAAATTTATACAAAATAATAATATAATAATTATAATAATTTACGGTGATTATTATGAATCTTGAAGAGAGAAAAAAGTTAGAAACTAAATCGATTGATGAACTAAATCTTATAGGGAAAAAAGTTTGTGTTGATACTTGTGTGGTTATTGATGGAAGAATTACTGAATTAATTGAGAGAGGAAAACTCAAAGATGCTGTAATAATAATACCTGAGGCTGTAGTTTCTGAATTAGAATATCAAGCAAATATGGGTAGAGAAATTGGATATAAAGGTATAGAAGAGTTAAGAAAGCTTATAGAAAAAGCCAGTGAGCATAATATAAAAGTTGAGTATGTTGGAGAGAGACCTACAAGGGAAGAGATATTTTTAGCAAAAAGTGGGGAAATTGATGCAATGATTAGAAAAGTGGCTAAAGAGACAAATTCTATATTATTAACAAGTGATTGGATTCAGTATAATTTAGCTAAAGCCCAGGGAATTGAAGCATATTTCTTAGAAACCTTAGAGGAAGAAGTTGAACTTGTATTGAATAAATACTTTGATGACGAAACAATGTCAGTTCATTTAAAAGAAGGTTGTCTTCCTTACGCTAAAAAAGGAAAGCCTGGAGATGTTAAATTAGTCCCTATTGGTGATAAAGAATTAACTAAGGAAGAAATGGAGGATATAATAGATAACATTATAAAATATGCTGAACAAAACAATGGATTTTTTGAAATTCAAAGAAAAGGAGCCACTGTAATCCAATTAGGAAATTTAAGAATTTCCATAGCAAGACCTCCATTTTCTGAAGCGTTGGAAGTTACTGCAGTAAGACCAATAGTTAAGGCATCATTAGAGGATTATGAATTGTCAGAAAAACTATTACAAAGATTAAAAGAAAGAGCAGAAGGAATCTTTGTCTCTGGACCACCTGGAAGTGGAAAATCTACATTTGTAGCGGCCTTAGCAGAATTTTATAGACAGCAAGGAAAAATAGTTAAAACAATGGAAAGTCCAAGAGATTTGCAAGTTAGTAAGGAGATAACTCAATATGCACCATTAGAGGGCGATATGGAAAAAACTTGCGACATCTTACTGTTAGTTAGACCTGATTATACAATCTATGATGAGGTTAGAAAAACCAGAGACTTTGAAATCTTTGCAGATATGAGAATGGCTGGAGTTGGAATGGTTGGAGTAGTTCATGCCTCAAAACCAATAGATGCTATTCAAAGATTAATTGGGAGAGTAGAACTTGGAGTTATTCCACAAGTTGTAGATACAGTAATATTTATAAAAGATGGTAAGATTCAGAAAGTTTATGAAATTGATTTTACAGTTAAAGTTCCTTATGGAATGGTTGAAGAAGATTTAGCAAGACCAGTAATTGAAGTTAAGGATTTTGAAACTGGTAAGGTTGAATATGAGATTTACACTTACGGAGAGCAAGTTGTTGTTATGCCAATTAAAGAAGAAAATACAAAAAAAGCTCCAATATATGGATATGCTGAGGAAAGATTAGAAGAAATTTTGAAAAAACTCTTACCAAGAAAAGCTAAGCCTATGGTAAAAGTTACTGGAGATAATTCAATTGATTTAATTGTTCCAGAGAAATATGTTGGGGCCATAATAGGAAAAGGAGGAAAAGAAATTTCTAAGTTAGAGGATCTGTTAGGATTAAAGATTTCAGTTAAAGAAAAAGAGAAAGAAGAAAAAAAAGATATGGAAACGATTTATAGAAAGTATGAATTTGTAAATGAGCTTGAATCAACAAAAATTTATGAAACTGATAAATATGTAATTGTGGATGTTGGAGAAGATTATGCCGGTGAAAATATAAAGATATATATAGATGGTAAACCCCTAACAACTGTAACTGTTAGAAATGACGGAACTGTAAGAATAAACAAAAAAACTAAAGTAGGTAAAGAACTTTTAGATGCTATGGTAGACGGAAAGGATATTTATGTTGATTTACAGTCATAAAAAATCCTACTTTTTTATATATTATTCATAATAATTAATAACTAATCTCGAAGTTTTCTGGTTTTTAGTATGAATTATTCATAAGAATTTACTATTTTTATTAATTTATATTAGAATTTTTT
>JALVUY010000138.1 GCA_027023665.1 Methanocaldococcaceae archaeon | reverse complement strand
CTTCTCTTCTATCATTCCCTCAATTTCTAAGTATTTCTTTCTTAATTTTTCTTTTGTCTCTTCATCTGCTTTCCACATACCTCTTTCTATCGCTTCCAATAACCTTTCAGTTATATTTAATAAGGCATAAGGATTATTTTCTTTAAAGAATTTTTCCATATCCTTATCAAAAACATACTTCTCAGCAATTTTTTGATACATCCAATCATCTATTATGTTTGAGGTTGCATCCCATTGGAATATATGATCGATATACTTTGAGAAATCACTTGCCCCTTTATATCCATGCTTCTTCATACCTTCAATCCACTTTGGATTCATTATTTTTGTTCTAAATATTTGTTTTCCTTCCTCTTTCAAATGTTTTGTTTTAATTTTATTTGGATTTGATGTGTCTCCAATATAACTCTTTGGTTGCTTACCAGAATAATAAGTTACAGCCGCAATCATTCCACCGTGATAGCTGTTGAAGTCATCTCCCTCAAAAATGTCCCATTCTTGGCTATCTTCATTTTTAACAGTTAATTCAATCTTTGAAAGTTTATTAATAAACTCTTCCTTTGCTTCAACTCCATAAACTCCTTTTCCATAAGCATAACCTCCCCATTCAACATAAACCTTTGCCAAATCCTCCAAGGATTTCCAATTTTTCTCTGTCAATAAATCAGATACTCCAGCTCCATAAGTTCCTGGCTTGCATCCAAATATTCTATATAACGATGTTTCTCTTGCAGTTTTCTTATCCATCCCTCTCTTTATCTTTTCTTCAACATCTTGTTTGTAGTGTTTTTTTACATAATTCATCTCATCTGGTTCATCTAAATTAGCAACAGTCCTTATTGCCTCATCGATTAAGTCAATAACTTGTGGAAAAGTATCTCTAAACAAGCCACTAATCCTTAGAGTTACATCAATTCTTGGTCTTCCTAATTCTTCTAATGATATAACCTCTATTCCTACAACTCTACCCATCTTATTCCAAACAGGTTTAACTCCTAATAAATATAGAATTTCTCCAATATCATCTCCTTTTGTCCTCATTGTAGGTGAACCCCAAACGATAATTCCAACATATTCTGGATATTTGCCTTCTTCTTCTAAATATTTTTTAAGTAAATCATCAGCCAATCTCTTTCCCATCTCATATGCAGATTTTGTTGGAATCTCCTGAGGATTGCAAGAATAAAAGTTTCTTCCAGTAGGTAGGCAGTTAATATCCTTTGTTGGAGCTCCCGCTATTCTTGGTGGGATATATTTTCCTTCTAAGGCATTTACAGCATTTTCAATCTCTTCATTTACTCTCATTAAATTTCTATATATTTTTGAGACAGTTTTTAAGATTTCTCTTAATTCAGAATTAATTTCTATTGTTTTTAACTCATTAATTTTGTTCTCATCAAAGTTGTATTCCATATACTCCTTCAATAAATTTAATCCAATTTCATATATTTTATCAATAATTTTATGATATTTTCCTTTTTCTTCATTTAGTTTATCCCAATCATATCCCAATATCTTAGAAATTATTTCTAAATACTTAAACTGGTATCTAATAATCATAAAGAGCATATTAACTAATTTCTCCCCTTCTAATGGAACTCCCATTATATGCAATCCTTCATTTATTTGCCTATTCTTTAACTCCTCTAAGTAATCGTGAATTTTATTTAAAAGATTTTCAAAATTCTCTTCATTAATATTTTCATCTATAATCTTTCCGTCCATTAAATCTTCATCCAACTTTAATTCTTTAATTTTATTTATAATATTTTCTTTTAAAAACTTCTTCTTTTCCTTATTTTCTATTTCATAATATTCATCAATCTGTCGTTCTAACTCTTCTAATTCTCCATACAAATCAGATGTCGTCATTGGAGGAATTAAGTGGCTTATTATAGTTGCATAACTTCTCCTTTTTGCCTGCGTTCCCTCTCCTGGATTATTTACAATATATGGATAAATATTAGGAAGTTCCATACAAATATCTGGATAGCAATCTCTTGACAAACCCGCCCCCTTTCCAGGAAGCCATTCTAAACTCCCATGTTTCCCTATATGCATTACTGCATCTGCTTTAAAAACATCCTTAATCCATTTATAAAAGGCAATATAGTAGTGTGTTGGTGGCAAATCTGGAGAATGATAAATTGCAGAAGGATTTTCTCCAAAGCCCCTTGGTGGTTGAACTGAAATGAAGATATTTCCATTTATTATTCCTGGAATTATTAATTCTCCATCAAAGTTCATAACTTCCCCAGGAATTGCCCCCCAATTTTTGATTAATTCTTTTTTTACTTTCTCAGATAATGAGTTGAACCATTTTTCATAATCCTCCTTTTTAACTTTCCCTACTGCCTTTTTTATAACCTCTTCTGTCAAAAATCTCTTATCATTTGTTGCATAGTTTAGCATTTTTTTAATTAATTCAGTTCCATTTTCATAGAGTTCATCAACAACAAAACCCCTCTTTTTTAATTCTTTCAATATATTTAAAACACTTTCAGGACTATCCAACCCAAAGGCACTTGCTATCTTATCATTCCTTGGTGGGTAGTTGTGGAAAAGTATTGCTATCCTTTTTTCATTGTTTGGCTTTAACTTTAAATTGGCATATCTTATAGCTAATTCAACAATCTTCTCTGCCCTATCTTTTATTGATTTGTATTTTATAATTGGAACTCCAACATCTCCATCCTTAACCTTTTTCTTTCCCCCTATTGGGAAATGTATTATCGCCCCATCGAATTCAGGCATAGCCATTCCAATAACTAAGTCGATTGGATTTACCCCAGATATTGACTTTTCCCAATCTTCAATAAATCCAGTGCTTATAATCCCTTGCAAAATTGGAACATCTAAATCTTTCAAAAATTCTGGTTCATCCTTTAAGATATCTACTTTTACTCCCATAGATAGGGTAAACATGGTTGTATTTATTAAAGCATGAATAAATGGCTTCCCATTTTTATAGAAAAATTTTTTAAAAACTTCTAATGTTCCAATAGCTCCTAATTCATTTTTTAAATGGGATGTGAAAACAGCTATTGGAATAGCTCCTTTATCTTCAATAATTTCAATTAAATCTTTTAGATAATCTATATTATTTGCAATAAACCAATTTCTATAAAATAAAACTCCAATTATTGGTTTTCCAACTATATCCTTTCCAATATTTTTTAAATAATTTAAATAATCATCCAAAGTTTCGAAGTATTTGTTTTTGTAATAAATTCCCTGCCATGGCATTGGCTTTGGTTCTTCATAGGGTATGTTTTTATCTCCAAACTTATTGGCTAAGTATAATAATAGATTTTTGTAATTTTCAACACCTTCGTAACCCAAATATTTAATAACCTTTAACTTAACTTCCTCACTTACAGTTGTAGCCTTATCTAAATCAGGATGAACTTCATTTAATGTTGGCAAAGGCAAAAAAGGGATATTATGTTTATCAACAAATGCTTTTAATTCATCAAAATATTTAAATGAATTTTTTCCTCCCATGAGTTTTGTAAATACAATGTTAGCATCTTTAATAAATTCTAAGAAATCTCTAAATTCTTTCTCACTACATTTATAATCTAATATTTTAAATTCAATTCCATACTTTTTTACCTCATTATATGCCTCTTCAAAAACTAAATCATCACTATCAACAGTTGAAACAAACCCTATCTTTATCATAATTTTCACCATTCAGATTAAGTTAAATAATTAAATAATTATTAAGTAATTTTTAATAATATCTATTTTTATTTTTATCTCAAAAGCTTATTTAATCAATATATTTAAATATATAAATTGCTATTCTAATTAAAAAATAAAAAAGATTATTCAGGAATTTCAAATTCTAATTCCTCCCCATATCTTTCTTTATACAATCTCTTTATGTCGTTAATTAGGTCTATAAACATTTGGTAAGATTCTACACTCCAAAACATTTTATGCATTTCTAAAAATTCGTCAAGATATATATTGAAAATATCTTTTATAAATGGTTTAAATGGAACCTTAACATTTTTAGCCTTATATGCTATTCTATCATTAATAATTATTTCATCTTTATAATGAATAATTAATTCATCTTTTTCGTCATCTAATTCAAAAATATATTTAGTATACATTCCTCCCAAATCACAATATATTGCCAAATCGATATTTCTAACATTAAAATTATATTCTTTTATAGTCGTGAGTATCAATTCTTTATTATCATTCTCAATTAAATACTTTTTATCTCCCTTACTAAGTAAAAATGCTATCGATTTCAATAACTCGAAAATTAGAAAATATATCCCATTACTTTCTTCACCCTTCCATGTTCCGTCTTTATATTCCCCCATTATTATTTCATCTTTAACATAAATTACTACATGAACACCAAGTCCATGTGCAAAACGCTCTGCTTCAATAACCTCTTTTTTATCGTATAGAATTTTCACCAACACCATTTTTATTCACCCCTAAGAAAAATAAAAAGAGTTAAAAAGTTTTATTATTTTGTATATACAAATCTACCACTATCCTTCTCATACTTTATAACTGCACGTCCACTCTCTGGAAATGCTGTTAATAAATGATACTCATTACCTTCCCTATAAAAGATAACTTTTACTTCATCAATCCCATATCTACCGTGTAAGTTATAAGTTATTTTAACCCTATCAGCTCCATTAAATTCATTTTTATTATTCATAACGGCTTCTTTAATGATATTTATTAAATCATTTTCGTTCATTCTATTTGGAATATAGAAGACATTTCCATTCTTATCTACAACTCTCTGTCCCATTGGGAAGAATGAAGTTTCCTTTACATTTTCCATCATATATCCATATTTATGTCTTAATATTACATGGACCCATCCATAACCACTATTTGGAGGGCCTTTTTGCATACCTCTTTCGAGAACTACTTCATATCCATTTATTTCAAAACTTTCAGATTTTGGCAATTTAGATAAATCTTTATATATTTCTTCTAAATCATATCCTTTCTTAGCAAAGTAATCTATTACATTCTTTGATACTCCTTCTGCTACTAATTTATTCAAATATATAAATTATTATTCCAATTAAAAATAAAAAGAAAAATAATAAGAATATTTATTCCTCAATTTATCCATACATCTTACCCATTATAAATACCCAGTCCCCTTCTTTTTTTAATTTCTTAGATACTTTATATTTATTCCTTTAATATCACATTCTAATTTAACACCACAATCAAAAATTAATCTCTTATTTTTCCTATCTATATCTAATACTTCACCAACTAATATATAATCAGGTATATAATCTTTTGTAGTGAGTTGATATATTAGTTTTTGTTTTTTAGGAACATTAACTTTTTGTAAGTCGAATGTCATTATATCTAAATCTACTATGCATGTTTCACCAATTTCTGGTACTTTTGAAGGAAGTTCTCCTATAAACGCTTCTATTTCATATCCATTTATATCAAAAGTCATCCAAATTTCGGAAATTATGTCTTCATACTCTCCATGAGTAATTTTAACATCAGTAACTCTACCTGTGTGCTTAACCATTTATATCTCCTTAAACTCTTTTATGACTAGTTATTTTCTAAATACATCTAATCGCCCTTCAGGAATTAAAATAAAATCTCCTTCCTTAAATTTTTCATTTTCTGAATTATAATCAGTTTCTATAATAATACCACAATCAACATAGATTGTTTCAGCATCCTTAGAAATTTCCATGATTTTACCAATAATTGAGTACATGAATCTATTTTGATCCAATTGTATAATTTTCTTATCATGTTTATCATATTTAATTATCTCTCCTTTAAAATTATTTAAATAAAAATACACATATACACTTTTACCTTCCAGAGATGTATGCCACCCATAAGTTGTTGGTGTAAATGCATGAACGATTATATTATCAATTTTTAAAGTAACGAGGTAGTTGTAAGTGTATTCATCTATTGGCTTTTCTTTAGTCCTGTTTTCATCTATACATAATGGCTCAATTTTTAACACTTCAGCTTTATAAATATATTTTTCCAATTTTTCACCCCTATTATTTAAAATCAAAGTTTTTTTTTGTGGATATGCATCTTGAATACTACCAGGACTATCTTTACTTAGAACCACTCTTAAATAATATCTTGCACCAGCAGGTTTATAAAGAACTACTGTTGCTCCTTTACTATCTGTACCCTTTATACCCTTTTGTAGGGCTTCTCCGATTAATTCTATTACTACCTCATCATTAATCCCTTGTTTTTGGAAATGCTGTTTGAATACTTCCCATATTTTTTTCATCTGTTGATACTCTAACGTATATATTTTTGTACCTATATTCTACAGTTTTATCATCTATCTTAACTTTAGTTCCCTATTTTAACGCATTTTTAATGTCATTCAATATTTGTTCTTTAAGTTGCTCATCATTACTAAACTGTATCCCTCCGAATAGAATTTTTTAAACTGTTTTAATTCTATATCTCTGTAGTTTTCATTAGGTTTATTAGTTTATTTATTTAAATATATCAATTATAATGATTAAAAACAAAAGAAAAATGGATTATTATTTATGAGCAACAATTTTATATTTATACATATTAGGAGAATTGACATCAAATCTTGATAATTCGACTATAACATAATCCCCTATTTTGTATTCACCAGTTTCAAATTTCATCAGTTCTGATTTAGAAAGCGGATAATCTACTAAAAATCCACAGTCAATTCTACTATAATATTCTTTATTTCCGTTAGATAATTCTAAATATAGTGTTGAAATAACTTCTCCTACAACCCTATATTCACAATTGGGGGGCATAATTTCAGATTGTCTTGATTCTTCTTTTAATAATTCAATAGTTTTTTTCTTTTCATTGAATTTTTTCATACCTTTAGAAATGTCTATTGATATATCCATTTCAATATATTTTCCAATGTTTTGCATAGCATATTTTATTAAATCTATGTCTATACTAAACCCTACAAGTTTTACATTAATATCTTTAACTTTAAATATTATATCTCCACTATGTATTTCTCCAGATTCAGACTCATAGGGATATACTTCCAAAATCATACATTTGTTTATTGCCATAATTTCACCAAAATAAAATGTATAATATGGAATATTATTTTAATCTAGGCTATTCATAAAGGTTTCTACTTTGGAATATTTAGTTGTAGGTATTACTGTTGTTATACTTCCAGAATTATCGAGAGATATGAGTAAATATTGATTATCACCAAACCTTTTATATACACGATATTCATATTTTCCTATCTTTGAGTTAAATCCATATTTTGGTTTAATACTTGGATTTTTAAGAGTTTCTTTTATTTTTTCCAATATTTCAGCATCATTTTTAATATTAAATACCCTTTCAAAATCTGTTTCATGTCTTTTAATAATATGTTTCCAACCCCAAGCATTATTACCTTCTTTAAGTATAGCAAAATCACTTATCTCAGTATAACCCACTTTAGTAGAAATTCCCTTAGCGTTAAATACTTTAATCAATCTCTGAGCTCCTGCTGATTCGTCTAATGGATTACTTCTATCCAAGTCCCAACTATTAATATATTTCGCTAATTTTTCCATTAATATCGGATCTGAGTCAGTTACAGCTTTATATTCTTCATAGAATTTTGTTATATCATATCCATTCTTTGTTAGTTTATCTATTGTCTCTCGTTTTAGTCCTACACTTATTAATTTTTCTTCAATATTTTTTTCAATAATTTTTTTGGTTTCATCTTTAATGAAGGATTTAACAATGAAAGGGATTAATTCCTTAGCACCGAGTTTTACACCGATTACGATACCTTTACCTTCGAGTATAGGTAGAGTAGCGATATCGATAGCCAAACCAACGGGATTATACTGTTTTCCGCAGATGAAGTTGTATAGATCATCTCCAATTACCAATTTAATGAAGAAATCTGCATAGGAATAATAGTTATTTGAGTTAGAATTATCCTCTATTTTATTTGATTTAATAATATTTACGAAATAATGTAAGTCATTATCTCCTCCTAAGAATAGTTCGGGATGTATCATTCTTGCATAATCTTCCATAACCTTTTTAGCATCGTACATATTGGCTAAAAGAATATCACCCTTGGAAACATAGAATCTTCCATCCCTGTATGCTTTAAAGTATCTAAACTCAGGATTTAGTTTTAATAAATCCTCTTTCGTCTTAACATCATCATTATAATCTAAAAGGATGCAAACATCTGCATCTGCTGCTTTTTCATCAAACTCTTCTTTACTTATATATCTCCCAGTTGTACCCTCTAAATCATCAAATATATAATTACCCCTAACAGCTTCTATCCATCGTACCCTAAAATTCATTGCATCAAAAACAAACGGCTCATCTTTCTTTTTATCCCAACAAAATATAACAACATTTGGGAAATAATTTACATTACATGTTTTCCTCCTTAAACTCATACTATATTTCCAAACACTTTGGAAGTAGTCATTTGCCTTCTCATACGCTTCTTCCCCTCTAAATGCAGAGTAAAATTTAATCCACTCTACCATTCCTAAAAATGAAGATTCTCCAAACTGTCTTTGATTTACTTTTACAGAATCTCCTGTATAAACCACTTCTGCATTATCTGGAATATTAGATGGTGGGTTATATCCTTCCTCAACAATAACATACCATTTTCCACTTGCATCTCTTGCATAGCAATATCCTTTATCCCAATGTGGTTCTAACTTGAAATTCTGAGCAAAAATAACTGGTTGACTCCATTTTTGAATATGAGTAAATAGATATACACAATCCGCTATATCTACTGAGTTATCACAGTTTAAATCTCCAACATCTACAGGAACTTCATTAAAATGTTTAAACAAATATACTACATCTGCTATATTTACCTCCCCGTCTCCATTTATGTCCCCTACTGGATTCCCCATAACTATCGGAAATAAATAAAATAATATAAATAAAATAATATCATACACCAAAATATTACTACCTTTTTCATCCCCCTCCCCCACACTTATTAAAAATTATAATATAAATATTAAAAATTATAATTACAAAATTCATTTATATATTTTTATTCACTATAAATATTGAATATTTGACTATATGATTGAATATTGTTTCCTATATACCAAACGAAAATTTAATTTGGTGATAGTATGGAAAAGAAAAAAGAGCTCTTAAAGAAAATCAGAGAGTTTATGATTTTAAATTTAGAGATTAAAAAACTATCAAAAGAATTGGGAATTAATGAAATACATGATACCTATGAAGAGGTTACTAAACTTGTTAGAGAACCAAATAAAAGATTATATAGGATGCTTTATGATGCGGCAATGGAAATAGAATATGAGGAATTTGGTGGAAAGAAAAGAAAAGAAATTCCATGGTTTCCAAAGATTGACTATGAAAAATGCAAAAATTGTAAGAAATGTGTTGAGTTTTGCCCTAAAGGTGTCTATGATATAGAAAATGGTAAAGTTATTGTTAAATATCCCTACAACTGTGTAATTAACTGCAATGCCTGCTCTTACATGTGCTGTGAGAACAACGCCATAATTTTTCCAGAGAATAAAATAGAAAAATTAGATAGTGATAAATTATGAGAATTGGTTATTTGAGTATTAGTGATAAAATAACAGTTATGTGTTACGGATGTAATTTTAAATGCAAAAATTGTTTTGTTAAAATGGACAGTTATAAAGAAATTCATCCAAACAAACTATGCAAAATAATTGATAATCTATGTAATAAAAAGAAAATAAATAC
>JALVUY010000137.1 GCA_027023665.1 Methanocaldococcaceae archaeon | reverse complement strand
AATTTAATAATAAAATTATATCTCCTGTTCTATTTTCTATTTTTTCAACATATTGAAGTAGTTTACAATATTTTATTATTTTATTTATTTTTTTAATATATTTGGTTGTGCACATTATTAGAACTACTTAGTAATATATAAATATATGTCCTGTAACATATTAATATGTAGTAAAAATACTACATATTATTAAATAATAGAACAGGTGAGTAGTCATGAAAAGATCAACTATAGTATTTGGAGCATTAGCCTCTGTATTACTAATTTGTGGAATATACGCATATAGTATAAACAATACATCAAATGAAACATTATCAAATGCTATATGCCCTTGTGGCTGTAATGAATCGTGTAATTGTTTATGCCATACCACCACTGGAACAGTACATGAATGCATCTGTGGCTATGAATACCACCACGCAGAGGAGAATGAATACTATGGAATGGCATACAGACATTGTCATAGATATAGACATATGGGCTATGGTTGCGAATACCATTACAACTGTACATGCGATTGTAATATGCAATAAACAACAAATAGATATATAAATAAATTATAAATAATAATTAATAATATATAAAAATAAAAATAATTTTTAATATTTTGATTTTGGGGTGATCAATAATGATAAAGAAGATAATACTTTTGTTAGCTTTAATAGCAATACCAATAGTATCAGCCACAGATGTTATATTAGTAAGTGACAACTGTGCAGATCATGCAACTGCTCTTGAATTAGCAAAGGCGTTAAATGCTACAGTTGTAACAACAACATGGGGAGTTTATGACGAAAATGTAGTAAATGAAATCTTATCATTAAAACCTGATAAGGTTATAATAATTGGAGGACCATTAGCAGTCGTTGAAAACTATACAACAGTTTTGGAAAATGCTGGAATTACTGTTGAAAGAATTGGAGGACAAACAAGATATGAAACTAATGCTAATGTAACTTTAAGATTCCAAAATCAATTTAAAATGGCTTTTGGAGATAATGTATCAGCATGTGTTTGCTATGGATTAGATGACATAGCATTAAATGAAAGTATGGAAAAAATTAAACAAGGAAAATATTTAGTATTATTATCTAATGGTACTAATTTATCAGTAAATCCTGAAAGATTGCAATTAAAAATACAAAATATTGAAGTTATTGAAAATCCAATATGTCCATTCTGTAATTATTCAAGAATCACAAATATGTTAATGCATAGGGGATTTAAGGTTAAGGTATCTAAAATTTCTGATGAGAGAGTAAAATTAATGTTACAAAATAGATTAGATTAATGGAAATGAAAATTGAAAGATTAAGAAATCTTGATTAGAAAACAAACTGAAAATAGCAATACAACTAATGAATCAAAACAGATACCAAGAAGCATACAGAATTATGGTTCAACTCCAAGAAATGCAAATGTTACAAATAAGAATGCACTTCCATTCAATGGGCCACGGAATGTACAACAATATGCATGGTAGAATGTCTGTAAACGTCTCACATATGAACTATATAAACGCTTCAAGAGGAGGATTTAAAGGAAGAAATGCCCAAAATAACCAAAATCCACAAAATGTAGGACAAGGATTAATGATAGGAAGTAATGGAGCGATAAACGATAGTTTAATGTACAAGACAATAATGGAAATGCCTAAACAACCAATAAGTGATGTAGAGAAAGAGGGATTAATTGAGATGAGAGAAGAAGAAAAATTAGCAAGAGATGTATATTTAACCTTATACAATAAATGGAAATTACCAATATTCAAGAATATTGCAGATGCTGAGCAAACCCACACAGATGCTGTTAAATGTCTATTAGAAAAATACAACATCACAGATCCTGTAAAAACTGACGAAGTTGGAAAATTCTCCAATCCAAAATTTGAAGAACTATATAATAAGTTAGTTGAGGAAGGAAGTACATCAGTAGTTGATGCTTTGAAAGTAGGGGCAACTATTGAAGATTTAGATATTGCTGACTTACAATATTGGATAAACAAGACTGATAACGAAGATATAAAATTCGTATATGAAAACTTAATGAAAGGTTCAAGAAACCATATGAGAGCCTTTATCAGAATGTTAAAACAATATGGTGCAAACTATACTCCTCAATATATAAGCCAAGAAGAATTTGAGCAAATTATAAATACTCCTACTGAAAGAGGCTATGCAAAATAATAAATTAATTATTACAAACTAGTAAGTAATTACTTCATATTTTTCTAACTTTTTTTATTTTATTT
>JALVUY010000136.1 GCA_027023665.1 Methanocaldococcaceae archaeon | reverse complement strand
AAAAAAGTTGTAAATGATTGTAATAATTATGAGGATTAACTTTAAATATAAAAATTTAATCTTATCTTTTTTACCTAATACTTTAAGTTAAGGTGATACATAATGAGAAACATAATTGTAAAAAAATTAGATATTGAGCCAATAGAAGAAAGAGAAGTAGAGATTGTTGAAAGAAAAGGATTAGGGCATCCGGATTCAATTTGTGACGGTATAGCAGAAAGCGTTAGTAGGGCATTATGTAAAATGTATATTGAAAAATTTGGAACTATTTTGCACCACAATACAGATCAGGTAGAACTTGTTGGTGGGCATGCTTATCCAAAGTTTGGTGGAGGAGAACTTGTAAGTCCAATATATATATTATTATCTGGTAGAGCTACAATGGAAATCTATGATAGAGAAAAAAACGAAATTATTAAATTGCCTGTTGGAACTACAGCAGTTAAAGCGGCTAAGGAGTATTTAAAAAAGGTTCTAAGAAATATTGATGTTGATAAAGATGTAATTATTGACTGTAGAATTGGACAGGGTAGTATGGATTTAATAGATGTTTTTGAAAGGCAAAAAAATAAAGTTCCTTTAGCTAATGATACATCATTTGGAGTTGGTTATGCTCCCTTATCAACAACTGAAAAATTAGTTTTAGAAACAGAGAGATTTTTAAACAGTGATGAATTAAAAAAAGAAATTCCAGCTGTAGGAGAGGATATAAAAGTTATGGGTTTAAGAGAAGGAAAGAAAATAACCTTAACTATTGCTATGGCTGTTGTTGATAAGCATGTTAAAAACATAGAGGAATATAAAGAAGTTATTAGAAAAGTAAAAGAAAAAGTTGAAGATTTGGCTAAAAAAATAGCAAATGGATATGAAGTAGAAGTAAATATAAATACTGCAGATGATTATGAAAGAGGAAGTGTCTATTTAACTGTTACAGGAACTTCTTCAGAAATGGGAGATGATGGTTCTGTTGGTAGAGGGAATAGGGTTAATGGATTAATAACACCATTTAGACCTATGAGTATGGAAGCGGCAAGTGGTAAAAACCCTGTAAATCATGTTGGAAAGATTTATAATATCTTAGCTAACTTAATAGCAAATGATATAGCAAAATTAGAAGGAGTTAGAGAATGTTATGTAAGAATATTGAGTCAAATTGGTAAGCCAATAAACGAACCAAAGGCATTAGATATTGAGATAATTACAGAAAATGGCTATGATATAAAAGAAATAGAACCAAAAGCAAAAGAAATTGCAAATAAGTGGTTAGATAACATCTTAGAAATCCAAAAAATGATAGTTGAAGGTAAAGTTAATACCTTCTAAGTTTTTTCTATTTTAAATTTTTAAAATTATGTTAAAAATAAAAGAAAAAGTAAATAAAAAATAATTTTTATTCTTTTTTATCCAATGTATCTTAAATCTTCATCACTTGGTGGTTTCATTTGAGAGGCTTTTAGCATTTCTTCTTCGAATTTTTTAATTTTCTCTATAAACTGCTCCATTCCCTTAGCTCTTTTTTCTAACTCTGACATATCAACTTCTATATTTTCAAGTTTGCAGAATTTTTCTAAAACAGCCTTTGCCGCATTTGGATCAATTAAATAACCTGAAGTCTCTCCCATTAAACAAATTCCTGGAATGTTATTTAAGTCAGCAAATAATAACATTAATCCTGCTGCTCCTACAATACCTCCTTCATCTTTTCTAAATAAAATACCATGCTCTTTAAGTTTTTCAGCAAGTTCTTTTGAAGTTGTGGCTCCATAAACCTTAATTTCTTCACATAACTTTCCAACACCAAAACCACCTAATGTATAAACGAAGTTAGCTCCATACTTTATTCCAATTTTTACGATTTCTTCTGCTAAATGATACTGCCCTATAGGAGATAATGCCTGAGTATTACCTAAAACAACTATCATTGGCTTTGGCTCTCTTATGGCATAGAATTTAGCACTCATATACTCAATTGTCCCATCATCCTTAACTAAAACTTGTGGAGGGAAATCATAACAGAATAACTCTAAAAATAATTCTCCATTAAATTCATGAACTAAATGCTCAGCCGCTAATCTACCAACGTGTCCAATTCCAGGTAATCCTTCAATTAATAGAGCATTTTTTAGAGGTTCAATCTCTTTTATAACTCTTGTAATAATCTTAACCATATGACATCACCTTAATAATTTTATTATCCTTAAAGTTTTTTATAAGTTTTTGCAAATTTTCTTATGAAAGCTATTTCATCATTATTAATATTCAGCTTTTCCCTAATAGTTCTCGCAATTTTACCTTCACCAAATAATAATGCAATTGCCCCAGTAAAGTTTTTAGTAGTTTTTTTTATCTTTGCCTTGTCAAAATCAATAATGTAAGTTTTTTCATTAGTAATTAAAAAATGTCTTCCCCCTTGAATTTCTTTATGCTCTATTCCAAGGTTGTCAAGTTTTAAAGTAATCCTTAATATATCTTCAACAATCTTCAATAATTTATTTTTTTCTAACTTATCTACTGCAGATTTTAACTCCTCCCCATCTATAAATTCCATAATTAAATAATCTTCACCATAGTCATAAACTTTTGGTGCAATATTATATTTTTCTAACATTTTTAAAATCATTGCCTCATTTTCTATAGTATTTTTTGGACTATCTTTTCTTGGAATTTTTATAGCCACCTCTTTATTATTGTATATTCCTTTTAATACAACCCCCCTATGTCCCTTTCCTAAGACATCTATAATCTCTACTTTTTTAATATTCTCTAATCTATTCAATGTTTCTATATTTAATATATTTTCTGGTATCTTTTTTAAAATCTCCTCTTTAATTTTCAATCACCTATTAAAGTGTTTGATTAAACCATAGATTGCATATATTAAACATAATAATAAGGCAAAGTGAGGAATTCCAAACATTGCTAAAATTAAAGATATTGCAAACATGTAAATAAATATTTTCTTTGTATATTTTGGGTATTTTACATCACTAATCATTAATAATCCCACAAATATGGCAAATATTGAATCTATCATTTTATTATTAATTAATTGACAAAAACTTACAACTAATAAAGCCCCAGCCGGTATTGGTAGTCCAATAAAGCCCTTAACATTCAATATTCCAAATCTCGCCAATCTCAAAGCACCGCAAAGGCAGAATATTATGGCAGATATTAAAGATAATGTAGATTCATAATTAGTATATAATAAATATGCGGGAGCCACTCCAAAACTAACAACATCTGAAATACTATCAAGTTCAGCCCCGAAGTCAGAGACTGTATTTGTTTTTCTCGCAACATACCCATCTAAGGAATCAAAAACAACTGCTAAATAAATAAAGGAAAAACTATTTAAAAATATTGCTAAAAGACCAGAGATAATATTTAGCATTGTTACATAATCTGATATTGTTAAGATTTTTCTAATATTAAACATAAGTATCCCATCTAATTTTTTAATCCTCTAAATTTTCAATAAGTTCAACTATATTTTTAAATCCTTCCTCTTCACTAATAACTCTCCCTCTGACTTCTCTCAATATTCTTTGAATTGAAAATTTATATCCTCTATTGTATTTATGATAAACTTTTAGCAAAGGGCAACCATAAGATGATTCTATAAAAATTTTATTATTTTTTAATATCTCTCTTTCCTCATCCTTAGTTAGAGCAAAAAAGGAAGGCAAATTAAACCTAAAAATATTATTGTCTATCTTATATAGGGATAGATATCCAAACGCTAATAAATCTCCAAATATAACAAATTCAGCATTAACTTTCTTTGCATAATTTAAAACAGATTCTTCAATGATTTTGTGACATCTACCGCAGGGATGAAATCTCCCTTCAACAACCTTTTTATAAACATCTTCTAAATCAATGTCTATAAATTCCAAATCTACCTTTAAATGTTTAGCCAAACTTTTAATATTTTTTTTCATTTTATCAGTCATTATGTATTTTGAATAGCAAGAAACAGCCTTTACATTAAATATTTGTTTGGCAATTATTAAGGATGTTGTGCTATCAACTCCGCCACTGAATGCAATTACAGATTTTGGTTTTTTCTCTTCCTCAATAGAGATTTTATAAAAATCCTTTTCTCCATTTAATCTCCTTAAAAGCATATTTTTTAAAGCATATTTTACATTATTCTTTAAATTTAATTTTTCTAAAATTTCCAAAGAATTTTTTAATCTCAATTTAATCAATTTTTTATTTACCTCTTCCTCAATAATTTTTTCTATCTCCATATTTATAACCTATAATAATTTTGATTGCTTTATAGCATTCCAGATTAAGAAACTCTGTGGCTTTAAAGTACCTTCTATAGGATTTAAGAAAAGGATGTTTTTCTTAATCAAATAGATATACACAGGAGGAGAAATTTCTTTTTTCGAGATTACATAATTCTCTTTAAATAACTTTAAAGCATTTACTATATCTTCTTTTTTTATTTCAATAATTTCATCACCAATCTTTACCTTTGGTTTTGAATAAGCCAAAATCTCCAAAAACATATCTAATTTTTGAATTTCATCTTTTAGCATATACTCTAAAACATCTTTCAAATCCTTAAATTTACTTTCTTCAACAACATACTTTATATCCTTTGCTTTTCCACCAACATAACTATAGATTAATTCTTTTTCTTCATCAGAGAGGTATTTATATAATATTTCCTTAGCTAAGAAATCCATAAACTTTAAGGCAGTTTCTTTATCGAGATCATCCACTAATAGATATTTAGCTCTTCCTACCAACTCTCCAGTATTATAAACATACTCAATAAACAAGCTATCAGAAGAAATACAGAAGACATGGCAGAGATGTTGAACTTTAGTTAAAGCGACTAAGAATTGGAACAAACTCCACAATAGTAATCTATTCCCATTTAGAGTTATTTCTTTAATCATCTGCAGTTCATCAAATATTAGTATTGGTTTTTTACCTTTTTCATTTAGTTTAGCGAATAAATATTCGATATATTGATAAACATCCCCAGATTTATCTTTTTTATTAAAAATCTTATCGAAAAATGGTTTAGGGATTTTTATCGGCATGCCTAAGTAATAATTGCTAATTTCTTCAGAGCCTTTAACTAACAAATCAGATAAAGATTTAGCATACTCCCTAAAATCATCAATTTTCGATTTTTCATCAACTTCAAATAGGCATTCTATAAAATTATCTACATTAACTACATTCCTCGTCCTAAAATCTATAAAAAATGGTATATACTTATTTTTATCTAATCTGTTTGTTATAATCTCCCTTATCAGAGTTGATTTCCCACTGTTTATAGGTCCAAAGATAAAATAAATGTCATCTGGCTCTCTATTTATTATATTAATGAATTCTTCTATCTCATTTTCTCTATCAAAGAATTTCATTATATTCACCATTAAAATCCCTTTCTATCTAAAACATTGTGTATTATTGTTATGCAATGATTAGCATGCAACTCTAAAGGAGATAATGAAATTTTTTTAGCGTTAATACTTTCTAAGAATTTTTCATCTTCTTCTCCAATTCCTATATGGTCACCAATTACAAAAACAGGATTTTTTATATCAACATTTTCTACATCCTCCCCATCTTTGTGCAAATAGTAAATATTCTTCCCCTCATTAATCTTTTCTAATATCAAATCTCTAAAGTCATTTCTTCTAACATATATTCCGGGTGTTGATAAAATCCAATCATTTCTTTGATCTTCATCAGATTCTTCAAATTTTTTAAGTGCCTTTTTTACAAATATGGCTATATTTCTTTCATCAGGTGAAACCTTCTTTAATTCACTACCAACAAATTTTAAACATACTGGTGGATTGGGTTGTCCATATAACACAGCATAAAAAATAACATCTCTCCTAATGTCATGAGATAAAAAGAAGGCATCACTAACACATCTACACAATAAATCCAATCTTCCACAACTTCCCGGTAAATCTTTTAAATTTATGTTTGAGGATGTGATTGTTTTATTTGCCTTAAATATAAATTCTCTCATAATCTACCCCTTTTCAATCTCTCTGGAATTGGACTTCTTGGAATGTTGTGATAAAGTTCTAAGGCGATATCCACAATATTAACGCATCTATCTCCAAATCTTTCAATGTCTTTTAAAAACATACCAAATTGAACATAAAAGTTTAAGTCCTCTTTTTTGTTTTGTAGAACTTTGTTTAATAATTCTTCAAGATTTTCATGTAGTTTTTCTTCAAGTTTATAAATTTTCGTTTCTTTCTTTTTATTTATAACAACATCAACTGCCTCAATCAGCATTTCTTTAAGAATGTTAAAAATTCTCTCAATGTCATTTTCAATATTTTCATCCAATCTAAGACCATGAATAATTTCTTCAGCAATGTTTGCTATATAATCCCCTAACCTTTCAAGATTTGAGGCAATACTGGCAAATGCATTTATATAATTTCTCGGTAAGTATTTTAGTGCATTCATACTTAAAAGCATCCTAATTTCTTCTTCCATTTTGTTTAATTCATAATCTTTAATAATAATATCCTCTGCCAATTTTTTATCATTGGTTTTTAAAGCGTTGTATAATAACTCCAAGTTATTTAAAAGAGTTTTTTCCATCTTTTCCAAAGTGGTTTTTATCTCTTTCATTAATAATATAATGTATTCGTCCAATTCTAAGTTTAGTTTATGTAATTTACTTAGATCAACAACATAAGGATGTCTAACAATGTTTTCATCAATTAATGGCTTTAAAAGTTTAGCAACATATCTCCTACTAATTCCAAGTTTTTCAGCAATCTCATCTTGTGTTTCTGGTTCATCTTCAATAATAACTTTTATTATCCCAGCCAATGTTGCATTTTTTCCTCTTAACATAACTATCACATAATTTCATATTTTATGTAAGTAAATACATTTGTTGTATAAAATAGTTATATAATAGTATATAAAATTTGTCTAAAATAAAATCACAAAAAAATAACAAAAAGTAAAATAAATAATCTTTATCCATTGAAATTAACCATAGACGAGGCAAAATAAGGATTAGCAACAGGGTGATTATGTAAATAACCAGCTAAAACCCTTCCATTAAAAATTCCATCGAGATTGTTTATTATTCCTCTACCTCTTAATATTCTATATGCAAATCTTTCCTCTTTTATATTAACCAATTTTGAGTAATGAAATTCATGCCCTTTAAATGTTAATCCTTTTCTTCCAACTAAACAATTCTCTAAGAACTCTGCTTTAACATAGCTTAATCCTTGAACTTTCTTATCCATTATAGATGAGCAGTTTAATAAACCAACCATAGGAGTATTGTCAATAGATTTAGTTAAATACATCAAACCCCCACACTCTCCATATATATAACCGTCAAATTCTCTAATACTTTCAATCATCTCTTTATTGTTGCTTAACTCCTCTTTAAAAATCTCTGGATATCCTCCTCCAATGTATAGAATATCTGCATCTGGAACTTCACAATCTTTTAATGGACTAAAAAATTCTATTTTTGCCTTATTTTCTTTTAAAGCATCAAAAATATCCCAATAATAAAAATTAAATACTTCATCATAAGCAACACCTATTTTTTTATAATTCTCATTAATTTCCCACAAAAAAACATCATCTATATATTCATAATCTTCATCTGCAATTTCAACAATCTTTTCCAAATCTAAATATTCTTCAACTAAATTTCCCCAAGTCTCTATTTTTTTATTAATTTCTTCTAAGTTTTCTGGTGTAGGAACTAAACCCAAATGCCTACCTTCCACTTTAAAATTTTCATTTCTTGGAATAAAGCCAACTATTTCTACATCTGGGAGATAGTATTGCATAGCTTCCTTTAATTTCTTAATATGTTTTTCACTTCTAACGAAATTAAAAATAACTCCTCTAATTTTTACATTATCAAAGTTTATGAAACCTTTTATTATTGCTATTGCACTTCTCGTTAAACTCTTTGCATTGACTATAAGAATTATAGGACTGTCTAATGCCTTTGCTATACTTGCAGTGCTTCCTATATCGTCTATAGGTGACAATCCTTCGTATAAACCTCTAACACCTTCAATTACACTTATATCCTTATTTTTTGAATGTTTTTGAAAAAGATATTTTATTTGCTCATTATTCATAAAAAAAGAATCTAAATTTCTTGATTTATTTCCAGTGGCTATGGTGTGGTATGTTGGGTCAATATAATCTGGGCCCACTTTATACCCTTGAACATTATACTTTTTAGACAATGCCTTCATAATTCCAGTAGATATAACTGTCTTACCAACTTCGCTTGAAGTTCCAGCAATAACTACTCTCTTCATAAACATCTCCTGATTTTTTTAGTATTAGTAAATAAGTTTTGATAATTAATATTATTTATTAAAAGTTTTAATTAAATATTTGCAATGAGATAATATAGGAAATTTTATAACTAACTTCTTAGTAATTAATGCAATTAATAATAAAAAATCTTTTCTAAATGCGTCATACATTTAGATTAAACCGAGCTCTTTCATAGAGAGATAGAGTTTTTTCTTACAGTTGGAACAAAACTTCTCTCCTTTATAGTCAGTATCATATAGAGAATTCGAGAAGTGCATAACACACTTAGGATTAGGACAGTGGGAAAGACCAAATACATGGCCCATTTCGTGAGTAACTTCTTTTCTAACTCTTGAGAGAAAGAGTTCTTCATTATCAGAATATAGCCTTGCGTAAGAGACTATACATCCTTTAAATGGATAAGCAATTCCAAAGACGAAGTTAAGGCCATTAGAATAGAGGTCGTAGGGAGTTATTGCAACAGCAAAGAGAGCATCTGAGGGTTCAAAACAGTTTCTTAGTTTCTGTAGCATACCGTAATATTATAAATATTTAAGATATTTAAGTTAGATTTAGATTATATTATTAATTAACCGATGAGGAGGCACTGCCTTCGAGGTTAAACTATTACTTTGATAAAAAACATCTGGGGCTGTCTCCGTTCAGCCCGAAGTCCAATGAACCCACAACGGAGGGAATGGTATTCCCAATGAAACTGTGGGTCGAGGACAACCCATTTCCATAGCCGTAAGTTATTAAATGCTACAATATGCTATGGAAATGGGAAACGGAACAGATAGCCATTAATTATCCCCTTTATTCTTTATACATTAAATTTTTATTTAATCAATCTTATGATTTTTTGTTCATAGTAAATATTTTTTATTAAATTCTTTTTATAAACTAAATATAGAAAATTTTAAATATAGAAAAGGAAAAATTTATTTTTATTTATAGCTCGTTAAATCTGGTGGTAATATGATAAAAAAGAATCTCCTAATTTTATTAAGTTTTTTATTATTTGTATCAATTCCTCCAGTTTACGCATCAAATAGTGAATGGTCTTCCATTAAATGGACTTCTATTCAATCAACATCGAACACTTGGATTATAATCTATAATAACATTATATTTATACAATGGAACTCTGAATAATATAACTCCAAAGTATATATACCTTGCCTATTTGCATAAAACATACTCCAATGAAGAGATTAACAGACATTTTGGATATTTATATTATAAGGATAGTTTTATCTTGGGAAATCGAACTTTTATCGTATGTAATGCTTGGGATGGTTATAGTATTGGTAAATTGGATATTAACGATAGAACACTATATTTATATAGTTTTAATTTAGGAGAATTTTACAATCTAAAAAGTAATAATAATGATGCTTTAGGATGTTTTAATAATAAAGAAGGTATGGGAGCAGAGCCAATATTGGTTGAATTAAAATATAACTCAACGACAAATAACTTAATATGGATTGGAGATAGTTTTTATAGTTTAAATTTAAATTTGAGTAAGTATTTATTTAAATATATAAATC
>JALVUY010000135.1 GCA_027023665.1 Methanocaldococcaceae archaeon | reverse complement strand
TCCTGCACTTTCTTTAGTGCTTCTATAATTTTATCTTTTAAACTCATCTTTCGCCTCCGTTTTGCCAATGTAAAATCCTTAATATTATAATAGTGTTCCAGACAAAATGGAAATGCACAAAAGGTATACAAAGAGCCACGCATAATAATATTCTTTATATGGAACACATTGATTTGTCATTTCTTTTCCTGAAAGCTGTATAATTTGTGTGCAAAAATTCTAAAATTTCCATAAATTTGACTTTTTTGCCTTCGGTGTTATATTTTATGTGTCAGAAATAAAGGAGACTAATGGAAAAATTTTGTGCGGAAGCAGTCTCTCTAAAGGGAAAGGCAGATTTGAACGGTAAATATAAATTTGTAAGATAGATTTTCTTAAATTGTTATTAGGGTAAGGAGGTGTATTATAAAGCGACTAAAATTATTCTTTAAGATAATTTTATTCTCTACTTCTTATATCCCCTTTTATTGTTTGTATTGGATAATTGATTATGCTGGATTCGACAAAAAAATTCCATTTATACATTTTAGAACGTTTTTATCATGGATTTTTATACTATGTTCTCTTTCTGTTTTTTTCCTTATTTACATGTTAGAATATTTTGAAAATTCTACAGATGTAATCTCTGTTCAAATTAAAAAATGTAGACCTATTGATAAAGAGGTTATTGCATATCTAATTACTTACATTTTGCCGTTGCTTACTTTAAATCATGGTAGGTATATTATAGTACTCATAACTTTAATGCTATTGATTTGTTTCTTATATATAAAAAGCAACATGTTTGCGGTAAATCCGTTCTTAATGATATTGGGTTACCATATGTTTGAATCTGATTATAAACATGATTCTTGGCAAAATACTAAATCTGCGATTATTTTGATAAGACACTCTTTCGATGAGATGAATGATTTTATTGAAAAGAAAAATAAATTAAACATAACTCAAATTAATCCAGGATTATTGTTTGGGAGGGTATCTAATGAAGAATAGACTTCGAAGCATTAAAAGTAAATTAAATGGCGCTAATTTTGGTATTTTTCTTATAGAAATTAAAAGTTCAGGCAAGCCTATTGTGTATAAGATGTTGTTTAACAAAAGCATACAAACTGAAGTGAGTAAAATTATAGAAAATGAAATTGACAAGTATGTGAATATAATTGAAGAACTTGACAATGATATACCTGAATATAACCCAGATCAAGAACAAACAATTTTTAAAATCAATGTAAAGAACATAGAAATTTTTAAAGAGATTCTTCCATTTTTAACGGAAGAAAAACGCCCGATAATCTTATCTAAAAAGGATCTAAATGAAAGAATGAAAATACGAGCATGGGTAGTAAAAGTAGAATTCAAAGAAGATAATTCCACAAAGCAAATATTTTTTCTACAAAAGTTTGTAAAATCTCAATTTTTACAGGTTGGAAAAATGTTTTTTATTCCTATAAGTGGTGATGAATTTAGACTATTGGAAGGTAATATATTAGGAATGGGTAACACATTCAATGTAATTTTGATAGACGATTTTTTTATATCTAAAAGTTTAAAGACATTTGAGTATATTTTCAATTTTATGGAATATTACAAGAAAGAATCTAGAGTGTTTCTTAAGATACTTAAAAACTCTCAAGTATTTAGTATTGATAAGGGTGGATTAGATGTGCTAGAAGAGAAGATAAATGGTTCAAAAAGGTTTGCATATAAAATTTATTCTGCTAAAGTAAATGCGTATTATAGGGATATTGATATAAATAAATTAAAAGCTTTGAGCAGACAAATACCTATTGGTGTAATGATTAACCAAAATAAGATTATTATTAATGAAAATACTAATATGTCGGATTTACTCAAAGTTTTGAATGATGATTATGAACAATCGTTAATAACGGATAATAAGTATATATCACATAAGAAAAAGAAGTTATAATCTAAATATAGATTTGAATTAGCGTATGGATTAGAACTTACGGAAGAAGAAATAAAGGCTTTACGGCTCATAAGGTAAGTAGTCCGTTAATTGATTAGTTTGTAATTAATGCAAATAATTCAATATTTAGTTTTTGAAGTGCCTACAATGATAGGTTTCTACATACAAAGTTTGATACCAAATTTAAAAGTTTCTTTTCGGTAGATATTTTTTCTTTATGTCCGAACGCGAATTCCTATATAATATTAAACAAAAGTGATTTTTATTTGGAGGCGCATTTCGGTGATATACAAAACGATAAAGAAGAAGGCTGTAGTGGAACAAACAATTAAGAAGTCGAAGTTTATTGGCATTGCTATGCCCTCGAGCAGTAAGGAAGAGGCATTAGCCTT
>JALVUY010000134.1:9674-10211 GCA_027023665.1 Methanocaldococcaceae archaeon | reverse complement strand
ACTAAAAGATAAAATTGAGAAATTTAAAGATGTTGATTTTGGAGAATTTGAGGCTAAAAAATTAAAGTTGTATAAATCAACATTGACACCAAATGGACCAATATATGAAGTCATTAAAGAGTGGTAGTAATGAATGAAAATCAGCAAAAAATACATTATATTGTTAATTTACTAAGTAATGGCGATAAAACAAAAGGAGTAAGACAGACAGTTTTATTAGCTCTAATATACTATTTTATAAAATTGAATGTTTTTAAAGAATATGATTATGCTCCAACTCCTTTTATGTGGGAGGATAAGATAAAATTTATAAATATCTCCTACGAGGCGATAAACGATATAAATTATCTATTAGATAATGGATATTTAAATGAAATCCTTATGTCAGTTATAGGACTGAATGAGTTTATAGTTGGTTACAGTATTGGAAAAAAAGTAGATTATAATTTCAATCAGAAAGATAAAGAGATTATTGATAAAACTTTATTAGAAAATGGAAAATTAAAAAATATAAAAATAACTGACGATGGAATAATA
>JALVUY010000134.1:0-9664 GCA_027023665.1 Methanocaldococcaceae archaeon | reverse complement strand
ATTCTGAAGATATTGAAATAAAGATTACCCAAATAGACAAAATTAAATATAAATCAAAAGAATATATAATGAAGGTATCGTTATGGGATACAAGATTGTAAAAATAAAAAAACCAAAAGTGATTTTAACTGAGTGGATTCCCTTTGGTAAAAACTATATGACTGAATTTATAGATAGGATTACATTAAAAGAGTATCAAAAAAAGAGAATAAAATACTTTACTGTCTCAGATAATAGAGATATAATCGATAAGGCAATTTTTAAAACTTCTGAATATCAAACAACTGTAAATATTATTGACTTCATTCCAGAAACATCTGTAAAATTTACTGCTGAAATAAGAGGAAATGCAAAAAAAGATTTTTTTATATATGTTGATTACCTTGGAAGATGCATATATTCCTCAGAAATTTTTAAGGCAGAGGAAGAAGAGGATTTTATAAGTTTAGATTATCTATCCTTTATTTTGCCTGACTTAATATTAACATCTTCAAGAATAATGTCCCATCTAATAGCGGCATCTCAGAGGTATCTCTTAGAAACTTTATATGGAGAATTGAAGGTTTATAAACATGTTACTATTTTAACAGAAACAAAAATAAACATTACTGAGGAATCTTTACCAGAAATTAATCAAGTTGTAGGTCAAGTAAAAAATATTATTAAAGTAGATGACAGTTTAATAATCTTTGGGGATTTTGGAATATTAATTTCAAGTCCGAATCCAGAGAAGTTTGAGAAATTTGTGTGCTATTATCCATTCATAAGGAGTATTACGGGAGTTTCAAGAGATTTGTTTTATAAATTAAACAGTATTGCCTCAAAGTTAGAAATTATAAGTAGAACACTTGAGTCAGGCGTAAATTTGGAAGAAATTGGTAATATTAGAGGAGAGTTAAGTAGAATAGATAGAGAACTTTCAGTTATAGAAATTGTCTGTGGATATTTAAAGGAAATTATTGAATTGTTAGATAATAACTATCCTCCCAACTTTGGAGATTTTGACCTAATGCTCTTAGAGAAAGTTGAGACAGAAAGGAAAATAAAGAGACTTGTTTATAGAATCGTAGAAATAGAAAATATTTTAAAAAGTAATGAAAAATTGGCTACAAGTTTAACAAGATTATTAACAACTATATCAGAGGATTTAGAGAGAAATATTGCTAATCAGTTGGCTGAGAATACTAAATATCAAGTAGCCATTGGAGAAGCCATGGAAGTTCTTGAAATTGGAATCTTCGGTGTTTATGCCTTAGAAGCTACTCATGTCTTATTAATAACCTCTGGAAAAGAGGAAATCTTAGAACATTTTAAAATATTAGGATTTCCACTAAATTTTTGGATAATGGTGTTAGTTATAATTCTTGGAATATACATTGGAAAAGTTTGTATTGAATATAAGAAGAAAAAAGCATTAAATCAATAAAAATATTTAGAATATGTTAGTATCAAATGCATTTTTTTCAATATCATCTTCTTTTATATTTTCAGAATTTTTATAATTCTTTTCCCATAATTCTACAATCTTTAAATCTTCTCCACCATATTCTCCATCAAATTTGTCGATTTTAACAATTGCAGGCACTTTTATACAGGGTCCTAAAATTATCGCCTCCCCAATGTTTAAACTTGTTAATTGCTTAACTAAATCTTCACTTAAATTTTCAGAAGCCATTTGAACATGTTTTTGATCAGTTGGTTCAATAAGTTTAGATATTATTAAGTTAGAGCATTGAGATAGTGTTTCTGAATCTAATGTTTTAGGTCTTTGTGAAACTAAACATAGCCCTACTCCAAACTTTCTACCTTCTCTTGCTATTCTACTTATATAATACTTTGCTCTTGTTTTTCTATTCTGTGGAACTATTAAGTGTGCCTCCTCAAAAATTAAGAATATCGGCTTTGCAAAATCTCGTCCTTTATCTATGATTATTTTTTTTCTATCGTCTAAAACTGCCTTTGCTATATATGAGACAATAATATCAACTGCATATTCATCTAATTCTTCCATTGGAATTATGTTTATATGATGCTCTCTAATATCATTTATTGGATTGTAGTGGAGAGTTATAATGTTTTTTCTAAAGTTTAACATATCCTCCAATCTAAATATAGCTGTTTGAATACTATTTTCATCCTTACTGTTGTTAATCATATACTCTTTTAATTTATCTATTATTGCATTGATGTATTCTTCAACATCTTTAAATTCATGTTCTTTTTTAGATTCTTTAACTTCTTTAATTGCCTTTCTTATATATGGTCTTTGCTTCGTTGCCTGACTATCAACTCCTGCCAAATCACATAAGTCATCGTAACTTATGTTATAGATATTTATCTTTGGCTTAATAACATGAACCCTCAATTTTTCACTATTACAATGGATATTTCTATACTCTCCATGCATATCAAAAACTAAAACCGTTGCTTTAAGTTTGTTTAACTCTTTTAATAAAACAGCAACTGTATTTGATTTTCCCATTCCAGTCATTGCTAAAATAGCTAGATGTCTTGAACACAGTTTGTTAGCATCTAATTTAACCTCTACACTATCTCTTGTAACTAAATGACCAATCTTTAAATGCCCATCTCCAAAAACTTTTTTTAAAATATTATCATCTGCTCTATAAATTGGAATTCCTGGAGATGGAGGAATTCTTGGCAATTTCAATGCTCCATTTTTATCTAATTCTTTAAGGTCTCCTAAAACCTTTATCTTTCCTAAGATGTAGTAAGAAGAATTATCGTCAAATTCTCTAATTTTTTCTAAATGTTCAACACTTAAAATGTCTTCTAAAGCCATATTACCTTGAATTGTACTTTCAATCATACCCAATAACTCATAGTTGTCATAGTTTATTTTAATGTAATCTCCAACCTTTGGAGGTTCTTTAGCTAAAAATGTTAATTCGTCAATTCTTGTTTCTCCTATGGTATAGCCAATAATATTTTCATTATTCATATAACCACCTTATACCCCTAAAATCTTAAAATTTATAATTTTCTTTAAATTAATAACTAAATAATTATCTACTCTTTTTTAATTTCTGTTTCTGTATTATTATTCTCATTATTCACATTTTCTTCACTTTCTAATTCATCCTCATTAATTATAACTCCTCCTTTTGTCCTTGGAGCGATGTCTTTTATAATTTTCATAATATCTTCATTTTTATCAGCAACTATTTTTACAAAAATCCCTCCATGAGTATCTATATCAAAATTTACCGCCCCTACATAAGCCGCCTGCTTATTTAAGTAAAATTTAGTTGAACTTTCTATAATTCCTTTTTCTAAAACCATTCTTGCAGTGTCTAAAATAGCCTGCCGTCTCAAAATTTCTTTAAGTTTATCTACATTCTTAGTAACTCCTTCCCACTTACCAAATTCATCCTCTCCTTTAACAAAATTAAGTTTTGCCTTTGGAAATATGTTTAATATTGCCTTTTTAACTTTATATTTATCTTCAGTTGGCTTTACCTTTGCTTTAATTATAACCTCCATTATTATCACCTTAAAAATTTCATTTATTTTCTATTTTTTGTTTGATAAATATAATTTGGATAACATATTTATGTTTATTTATCCTTAATCTTTGTTGGTGATAAGATGAAAACTGATATTCTAATTATAGGTGGTGGAGGAGCTGCTGCGAGGGCAGCAATAGAATGTAGAAATAAAGATGTTATAATAGCAGTAAAAGGATTATTTGGAAAAAGTGGATGCACAGTAATGGCTGAAGGTGGATATAACGCAGTATTTAATCCAAAAGACAGTTTTAAAAAGCATTTTTATGATACAGTAAAAGGTGGAGGATTTATAAATAATCCAAAGTTGGTAGAAATATTAGTAAAAAATGCTCCTAAGGAACTTTTAAACTTAGAAAAGTTCGGCTGTCTATTTGATAGGGATGAAAATGGTTTTATAGCTCAGAGACCATTTGGTGGACAGAGTTTTAATAGAACATGTTACTGTGGAGATAGAACTGGACATGAAATAATGAGAGGTTTGATGGAATATATATCAAAATTTGAAAGGATTAAAATCTTAGAGGATGTTACGGCAATAAAGTTAATTGTAGAAGATAATAGATGCTATGGAGCTATTTTTTTAGATTTGAAAACTGGAGATATATTTCCAATATTTGCCAAGGCAACAATATTGGCAACTGGAGGAGCGGGACAACTCTATCCTGTAACATCAAATCCTATTCAAAAGGTTGGAGATGGATTTGCTATAGCATATAATGAAGGAGCTGAACTTATAGATATGGAAATGGTTCAATTTCATCCAACTGGTATAGTAGGTTCAGGAATCTTGGTTACAGAGGCAGTGAGAGGAGAGGGAGGAATACTATATAATAAAAATAAAGAAAGATTTATGGCAAGATATGACAAGGAAAGAATGGAGCTATCTACAAGGGATATAGTTGCAAGAGCTATTTACAAAGAGATTCAAGAAGGTAGAGGAGTTAATGGAGGAGTTTATTTGGATGTATCCCACTTACCTAACGAAGTTATTGAGAAAAAATTAGAGACAATGCTTAAACAATTTTTAAAGATTGGAATTGATATTAGAAAGGAGCCAATGATTGTCTCTCCAACCGCTCATCATTTTATGGGAGGTTTGAGAATTAATGAAAAATGTGAAACTAATATAGAGGGATTATTTGCTTGCGGTGAGGTTACTGGTGGAATTCATGGGGCTAATAGATTAGGGGGTAATGCTTTAGCAGATACTCAAGTTTTTGGAGCCATAGCTGGAAAATCAGCAAAGGAATTCGCTGAAAATTGTGCATTTGAACATATTGATGTAGAGGATTTGATTACAGAATTTAAAGAAGAAGTAAATAACTTAGAAGGAAATTTAAATCTTTACAATTTAATTAAAGATTTAAAAAAAATAATGTGGGATTATGTATCTATTGTTAGATGTGAAGAAGGTTTAAAAAAAGCCTTAGAAAAAATTGAAGAAATTGAAAAAAATATAAAATATGTTAAAGTTAGTGGAATAATTGACATGCAAAAATATTTTGAATTAAAAAATATGATTACCGTTGCTAAATTAGTTACAAAATCGGCATTATACAGAGAGGAAAGTAGAGGAGCACATTATAGAGAAGATTATCCAGAAACTAAAGAAGAATGGAGAGGAAATATAATTATAAAAGATAATAAAATATGGTTTGAAAAGGTAGATTATGATGTTGATGAATATTTAAAGAGACTTTAAAAAAGGTTTGGCTCAGCTGCGGGAGTAGTCATCATTACTTGAAAAATCAGATAGCGAAATTGTCATCATCGCCTATCTTTTTTTTATTTTTACAAATTTCTTAATTAGTTGTTATATATTTTACTCTTAATTTTAAAATTATTGTTGTGTGCATTAAAAATTAAAAGATAGATATAAAAAATTTTCCATTTGTAAGACAACTTAATAAATTAATAAGGGGAGAAATATGAATAAAAATACATTAATATTAATTTTTGATATAATTTTGATGTTTTTAATTCTGTTTTTCTTTCCAATTGATGATTTGCAAATAAGGAAGGGATTATCTATTTTGGTGTTTATCTCAATACTTTGGCTAACTGAAGCATTACCTTTGCCAGTATCCTCCTTATTTATCCCAGTTCTTGCCGTCCTTTTTGGTATTTTAGATGTTAAAGAAGCATTTAAATCATTTGCACATCCAATAATATTCTTATTCCTTGGAGGCTTTGCTCTTGCATCTGCATTAAGAAAGTATGACCTTGATAAACTCATTGCCTATAAGATTGTTGGGCTTTCAAATGGAGATTTTAAAGTAGCAAGTTTTTTAATAATGCTAACTACTGCATTTCTCTCTATGTGGATTAGTAACACATCAGCGACAGCAATAATGTTACCTCTCGCTATTGGATTGCTTGAATATGCTAATTACAATTATAATAAAAATGAAATTAATGAAAATCTCTATGCATTCTTACTTTTAGGAATTGCCTATTCCGCAAGTGTTGGTGGAATTGGAACTATCATAGGTAGCCCACCCAATGCAATAACTGCAAATTTTTTAAATTTTGGATTCTTAGATTGGTTTAAAATTGGATTTCCAATAGTTTTGATATTACTACCAATAATTTATGTGGTTTTGTTTTTGTATTTCAGACCACAATTTAGTAATAAAAAAGTAAAAGTAAATGTAGAATATGATTTTAAAATTAAAAATACTAAAGTTTTATTAGTTGGAGGAGTGTTTTTGTTTGTAATATTGATGTGGATGTTGAGTAAGAACGTATCTACATTATTAAGAATTGAAAAATATTTTGATAGTATAGTTGCAGTTATTGGAATACTTCTTCTGTTTTCTCTGAGATTAATAAGTTGGGAAGACTTAAATAACTCAACTGATTGGGGCATTTTATTGCTCTTTGGTGGGGCATTATCTTTAAGTTATATCTTATCAGTAACAGGGGTTAGTGAGTATATTGCAAATATTGTCATAACTGCATTAAACGGCGTCCCAACATTTGCCTATGTCTTTGGTTTGGTTTTGTTTTCCATAATGATAACCAATATCATGAGTAATACTGGAGTAGCCAGTGTTTTAGTCCCAATTTTGATAACTACTGCATCACAACTAAACTTAAATCCTGAAATCCTTGCTTTACCTGTAGGGATTGCTGTTTCCTGTGCATTTATGCTTCCAGTGGCTACTCCTCCAAACGCGTTGGTATTTGGAACTGGATATATAAATGAAAAGGATATGATAAAGGTAGGGTTTATTTTGAGTTTAATATCTGCAGTAGTAGTTACTCTAATGCTTAGTATTTAAAAGATAAAAATGAAGTGATAAATATTGGTAAAACTATTTTTTATATTCTAAAAATCAATTAATCTAAATTAACAAATAAAACAAAATTTATTCTAATCCGAAACATTGAAAATTTTTAACTAAGTAAAAAAAGGCAAAACTCCGGGGGGTATACCAATAGGGGGCGGAGCCCCCTATGGATGGCTATAAATCTCCAATCATACCTTTAACTATTATTTCTGTTGCTTCTTCTTCATCTAATCCCTTAGCCATCAATGTCTCTAATTGCTTCTTATCAACGCTACCTATTGCCGCTTCATGGGTAATTCTCGCTCTGTCATCTCTAACAACGAGTATTGGAATTGATTCAACCTCTGCATTTCCCTTAGTAATCTCTGCACAGTCAATATGTCCTTTACAGTATGGAGCATTTCCTTCAATTTTTAATTTTAAGGATATCTTAGAGTTATCCATCGCCGCTCCTCTACTTTTTATAATACACTTTGCATTCTCTCCATTTAATTTAACTATTTCATCAACTTTAACCACATCATCTTTTATAGCATAAGTTCTCGTCATTATATCAATTATAGCATCCTTCTTAGCATCAATTTCTTGATAAATATCCAATGTACCAATTCTACCTTTTGTTAGGGTAAAGTTTGAAGTATATATTCCCCCTTCGTCAATTTCTACTTTTACTGTTGGTTTTACTAAAATATCTCCTTCCATACCGTGATAATGGTATTCATTATATGAAAATCTTGCATTTTTTCCAATTTTTATAACTCCATTCATAATATGCTTAATTCCCTTACCCTTTAAAAATGAACAGTGAGACATTAATGATATAGCACTATTCTCCTCTAATACAATTTCTACATCTATAATTTGAGATACATTTTCCTTAGTAATACCAAAGCACATATGTATTGGTTCTTTAAATTTATAGCCTTTCTTTACGACCATCTTTACTTTTAACATATCCCCTTCTTCCTTTCCATCTAATATTATTCCCTCAGATTTTTCAATGTTTATTATTTTATTTTCTTTAACTATAATTCTTGGACCCTTTCCGTGAATAACTTTTTCAGGGTTATCTGATGTATATTTTAATGCCTCCATTATTTCCATCAATTCTTCTTTAACCATAAAAATCCCCCATACACTTTAATTTAAATTTGTATATATTTAAATGTTTAAGTATTTTTATCTTAGATTAAATTAAATTTTAATTTCTTTGAAACTTGTAACATTTTCCACAATTTTTCTTGTAAAATTCTCCAACTTCCTTTGGATCTCCACTTTTTATAACCTCTCCACAGCAAATTAATGACACAATATCAGCACTCTCTGCAAGTTCCTCTCTATGGGTAACAACCAATAAAGAGCATCCTTTTTCTTTTAAATAATCAAAAATTCTTTTAATTTCGTCAAATGATACAATGTCAATTCCACTATCTGGCTCATCAAGAATAGCTAAATCTGGTTCCATACATATTATAGATGCCAATTCAATTCTCTTCCTTTCTCCTCCACTTAAAGTCTCATCAACATATCTATCTAAATACTTATCAGGGTCTAATTTAACCAACTCCAAAGATTCCCTAATTTTTTGCTCCATTGTTTCTTTATCTTTTTTGTATTTCTCATTCATACCTAAGGTTAAATATGTTCTAACTTTAATTCCTTCGAATCTCGCGGGCTCTTGCCACGCTAAGGTTAATCCCATTCTCGCTCTTTCAGTAATGCTCTTATTTGTTATATCAACTCCTTTAAAAATAATTCTTCCTTTACTTGGTTTGTAACCAGAAACTCCCATTATTGTGTATGCCAATGTGGATTTACCCGCTCCATTAGGTCCAATTATTGCGTGTATCTCATTCTCCTTTACCTCTAAATTTATTCCCTTTAATATTTCCCTGTTACCTCTATGAACATGCAAATCTTCTACTTTTAATAACATGGTATTCACCAAAAATTATAAATAGGTCTTTTATAGATTTTCATTAAAAGCTACAAAAGTTAAAATATAAATTTTGACAACATAAATAAAAACATTACTATTCCTATAGAAAATAAGAAAAAATAAAAAGTTAAAAAACGCCAGGTCTCTTTGGACTGGCGACCATCGGGTGATAATAATGGCAAGAATGCACGCAAGAAAAAGAGGTCGCTCCGGTTCAAAGAGACCCTTCAGGAAAGAACCTCCTGAATGGGTCCAATACACACCGGAGCAAGTAGAACAGTTAGTAGTAGAGTTAGCTAAGAAAGGTTATCAGTCAGCACAGATTGGTTTAATATTGAGAGACACTTATGGAATACCAGATGTTAAATTAATTACTGGTAAAAAAATAAGTAAAATTATGAAAGAACATGGCTTATATCCAAAAGTTCCAGAAGATTTATTAAACTTAATGAGAAGAGCAGTCAATTTAAGAAAACACTTAGAACAGCATCCAAAGGATTTACACTCAAAGAGAGGATTACAATTAATAGAATCAAAAATTAGAAGATTAGTAAAATACTACAAGTCAAGAGGAGTCTTACCACCAGATTGGAGATACACTCCAGAAACTGCAAGATTGTTGGTCGAGCAGGCATAAAGTTAATGATTTATTCTCTTATTTTAATTTTTTAAGAAATTATATACTTTTATTATACTTTTATTTTTAAACAACTACACATTTGAAAGTGGTTTTATGAAGGATAAACTTAAAATTAAAGATTTTTATATAACAATTGATAGATGCTTAATTTATAAAGATTATGGGATTATTTCAGATACACATATTGGCTTCGATATAATTTTTAACGAGGGAGGAGCTAATTTTCCACTGTTACAAAAGGATATTGTTGTAAAAAATATAT
>JALVUY010000133.1 GCA_027023665.1 Methanocaldococcaceae archaeon | reverse complement strand
ACATAAAACAATATTTAACAATATTAACATGTGGAACCATGAAAGTTAAAGTATTAGATACCTCAGCAATAATTCACGGATATAATCCAGTTATAGAAGAAGGAGAGCATTATATAACCCCAGAAGTTTTAGAGGAAGTCGAGTCAATGAAGGTTATTGTTGACCAAAGTTTAAATTTAGGAAAACTAAAAATAAAAATTCCAAGTAAAGAATATATAAAGATAGTTGAAGATACTGTCAAAAAGACAGGAGATAATTTATCTAAAGAAGATATTAGTATTTTAGCGTTGGCGTTGGAGTTAAAGGGTATTTTATATACTGACGATTACGGAATTCAAAATGTGGCAAAAAAATTAAATATTGATGTTAGAGGAATAATTTACGAACCAACAAATAAAAATTTTGTTTGGAGAAAGGTTTGTGAAGGTTGTAAAAAAATGTATCCAGTAGATTTTGAAGAAGATGTCTGTGAGATTTGCGGAAGTCCATTAAAAAGAAAAATGGTAAAATCAAGATTATCAAAGAATAAAAAAAGGAAAAAATAGGATAAATTATGAAGGAATTAAGAGCTAAAACAAAAGAAGAACTAATTGAGAAAATTAAAAACTGTGAAAATGTAGATGAAATTTATATTAATTTAGAGTTAGATAGAGATGTAGCAATAGCATTGTTAGAGAATTGCGAGCCTAAAAAGATATATTTACCAAAGTCAAAGTATAAGAGGTCTTCTAAGAAAATTATAAAGGCATTGAAAGGAGTAGATGTTGAAGTAATTCCTATATCTCCAAAGACAGGAAGACCTACTAATGTAGATAAAATTATTAAAAAATATTTAGATAAAAAACCTGAAGAAATTGCGAAAATTACTGGGTTAAATTTAAAAACCGTGGAATATCACTATTATAAATTAAAAAAGTCAATAAAGTGATATAAAATGATTTCAGTTATATTAGTAAATCCTAAATACAGTGGAAATGTTGGAAGTATTGCAAGAATTATGATGAATTTTGGTTTTGAGAATCTCAGAATAGTTGGAAATAGAAATATTATAAATGATGAGGCATATATGATGGCTGTTCATGCAAAAGAAATTTTAGATAATGCCAGTTTTTATGAAAGTTTTGACGATGCTATAAAAGATTTGGATTTTGTTATTGCTACTTCAGGAGCAAGAGGAGGAGATAGAAATTTAAAAAGGGTTCCTATAACTCCAAAAGAATTAGCTGATAAAATTTTAGAGGTTAAAGGAAATATAGGAATTGTTTTTGGTAGAGAGGATGATGGATTAAGAAATGAAGAAATTGATAAATGTGATTTGTTAGTTTCTATTCCAACCTCTGAAAAATATCCAATAATGAATTTATCTCATGCAGTAGCTGTTATTTTATACGAAATATATGCAAAAAAAGTTGGAAACAAATTTTTAGATATAAAGATGAGAGAGGCTTCAAAAGAAGATAAGGAATTGTTAATAAAAAAGTTTAATGAATTTATAGATAAAAATGAAAAAATTCCTGAGCATAAAAAAGAACTTTGTAAAATTATTTTTAAGAGATTAGTTAATAGAGCTTTTATAAGTGGAAAAGAGGCATGGACATTAATGAGTGCATTTAAATAATTATTTACTGTTACTTTTATTTTTATTTTTATACAATTTCCACACTCTACAAAAGGAGCAAATTCTTCCAGCAGAAGTCATACCACAAATTTCACACTCTCTAAATTCAAAATTTTCATTTTCATCGCATTTAAAAATATGCTTATTTTTCATATAGCCAGCTAAAAATTGATACTTTATATTAGGTCTTAATTTTTCTAATTCATTGAAGTATTCTCTATGCTTTAAAGTTATTGCCTTTTCTGCAAATCTACATTTAGCTGTTGTAAATGGTATATTTTCAGCTTCAGCATACTTTAAAATTAACTCCTCTTCTATCTCAAAAAATATCTTAATTTTTTTTAAGAACTTATCATGACTTGGAAGAACAGGTTCATGTTTTCCTAAGTATCTAATGTTCCAATTTAAAATATTATTTAAAATAAACGATACTTCATCATCTAAATTATGCCCTGTAACTATAGCATCAAATCCATGTTCATAACCAAATTTATTCATTAAATATCTTTTAGTAATTCCACATATTGAACATTTTTTTCCTCTGACATCTTCCATTGTCTTTCCAGTAATATCTTTTAAATTGACTACATGTAATGGAACATTTAACTTTTCTGCTAACTCCTCAACAGCTTTTAAAGAACTTTCAGAAAATCCTTTAATTCCTAAATTTATATGAAATAATTCAATGTTATATCCTAACTTTTTTAAAACCCATGCGGCAGCATGTCTATCCTT
>JALVUY010000132.1 GCA_027023665.1 Methanocaldococcaceae archaeon | reverse complement strand
ATATTCTACCATACGTATCCCAGAAAAATTATTATTTGTAATTTAGAAATAATTAGAAATAAAAATATTTTAGGGAATATTTTAGGGTAAGATTAAATTACTCTTCTTTTCTATCAACAATTCTTCTTATAGCCTTCATAACTGCCTTACCTGCACCAGTTTCTGGAGTATAAGCCCCTCCAGCTATTTTTGCCCCACACTTTTCACAAACCCATATTGATGTTGAAGCTCTTCTTAATTTTGGAAATCCACAAACAGGGCATTTATATTTCTTTTTTGCTTTAACTTCTACATCTTTAACTCTTGCTCTTATTTTTAAACCATATCTTGGTCCAAATCTTCCTGCAGGTCCTACCTTCTTAGTATGACTAAACATATTTTTTCACCTCTCTTATTATTCGCTGTATTTTTTAACAACTTTTGTTTGAACATTTCCTTTGGTTACTTTGTTTAGTTGAGCGTAAAACTCTGCCTCAATACCACTTGGTATTTCAATCAATACAATTAAAGAACCATCAGATAGCCATTCCTCCTGCTTAACAGATCCAAATTGATATAATAAATTGTATGCCTTAGAAGCATATTCAGGAGGTATTTTAACAGCAATATCTCTTTTTTCAAATTTAATTGGTAAAACTTTTTTAAGTTTTTTGACAATTTCAGGAACTTGCTCTTCAGCACTTTTGTAAATATCAATATTAATTCTTAACTCCTCCATTGCCTTTTCAATTCTATGTGGAGGATGGGGAGTATCAGTTTGAGGATTAATAGTGTTTCTACTAATTATAGTAATAATTTGTCTTTTTTTCTGTTCTCTAAGTTCTTCTCTTTGTTTAGCAGTTAATTGAACATTACCCTTTAATATAATTTTTTTTGCAATTTCTTTAACATCAGTAGTTCCAAAGACTTTTGATAAAAGTTCTTCAGGAGCCTTTTCTCCCTTATTTGCATCTTTAAATACAACTTCAACAGCTAAAAGTTCATCCATATCAACATTTTGACCTTCTTTGAGTTTAGCAGCCAAGTAGGGATCTACTAAAATTTCGAATTTTTCACCGTGTGATGTATATCTTGCAATTACTGCCTTTTCTAAGGACACCATAATATCCCTCCCAGCATTATATAAATGTTTCGGATTATCAATTTAAATAATTTAAATAGTTATAATTAATAAATTTTTATTTTTTCTCTCTTTTTTCAATTTCGTAACTTATAATTTTTTGAACTTTTGATATTAAGCCAGATATAATGTATAATACTGCAAATACAATTATCATCTTTCCCCACATAGTTTGGGGAGTAATGTCTCCATAACCTATGGTAGTTATAGATATAACCGTAAAGTAAAATGCATCTGCAAAATTGTTTATTTTTGGATTAACTCCATTTTCAGCCAACCATATAAAACATGACAATATGAAACTAAATATTAAAATTGTTATAAAGTTAAGAGTTTCATGACTTAGATTAATATGTCTAAGTTTTATTATTCTTAATAATACTAATACCCTTATAGTGTTAATTAACCTTAAACTGACAAATGCAGTAGTTGATGTAATTTGTAATAAGTATAGGACAAAGGCTCCAACAACTATTGCATCTATAATATTATAAATATTCTTTAAAAATTTAAATTTATCTCTTGCTCCAAATAATTTATAAAAGAACTCAAAAGTCAGAAATGAAAGAGATATAAAATCTAATTTTATTAATATATTTTCGTAAGGTGGATTGTAGGTAGATAAAACAAATGATACTAAGATTTCAAAAGTGCATAGTAGTCCAATTATTTCAACGATTTTAAACACTCTTGGACTGTAAATGTTAAATAACTTAGGCATAATATCCCAAATTTCCTTAATAATAAATTAACATTGTTAAAATCTCCTTAGTAATGGATAAAAATAGTTTTAGAAAAATATTTTAATGATGAAATTAATGATTAATATAATAATATTATTAGGTGTGCTATAATGGAACTTGAAGAGGATTTAAGGAGAACTGTAGAATTTCATGGGCATCTTTGTGTTGGTTTGGCCTTAGGTTATAGAGTAGCAAAATATGTTAAAAAATATTATAAAAGATCTGAAGATGAGGAATTAGTAGCAATAGTATATAATAACTCATGTAGTGTAGATGCAATTCAGTATTTATTAGGTTGTACGTTTGGTAAAGGGAACTTAATATTTAAAGATTATGGTAAGCATGTATATATCTTTTACTCAAGAGAAAATAAAAGTAAAAAGGGTATAAGGATAACTTTTAAAGACTTTATTTTTGAAGAAATAAATAAAACAAAAGCTTCGTTAAAAGACATTGAAGATCCTGAAGAAAAGAAAAAATATGCTGAAGCATTGAAAAATAAATGTATAGAGAAAATTTTAAGTCTATCAGATGATGATCTTTTAATTATAAATGAAGTAGAAATTCCTGAACCTAAAAAAGCTAAAATTTATCCATCACTTAAATGTGAAGAGTGTGGAGAATATTTTATGGAAATCAAAGGAAGAATAATTAATGGAAAAATAGTTTGTATGGAATGTTTTGAAAAATTAATTGATAAATAAAAAATATTATTTTAAGCAGAGATATTTTGCTTTGAGAAATAATATGATTTTATATATTTAGCCACATATCTAGCTACATAATCTCCAACAAAACCTGATATTATTGATAGTATAAATGCAATAATAACTCCTGATAATGTATAATATGATGACCAGTGAGGATATACTGCTATAGTATAGTAGCAAATCCAATTAATAATCATAAATACTGCAAGTCCTACAGCACCATTAAATCTCTCTGTTAAATATCCCATAATTAAGGTAGATATAATTCCTATTATACTATACCATGTAGGAACTACTATACTAAACCATGGACCCTCTAAGAGATAAAATGAAGCTAATAATAATGAAACAACAATTCCATAGTATCTTCCACATAACTCCTTAGCAAGTACTATCCAAAATATATAGTAAATTCCTCCAAATATTGCAGGCCCTAAAAATGGAGCATGTAACCAAGAGGAAAATGTTGCTTCTCCTCCTGCTGCAAGGCTTATAAAGTACCCAATACTTGCAAATACAAATGAAACTCCAAGTTTAGCTATACTATTTGTAATTACTGGAGTATTCTCATCTATGTTACCAGATACAGTATTTACAGATGTCATTTTTTTTCACCATCTTTTTTATATATAGAATATGTCTTTTTCTTAATTCACTATATGAAGTTCTTGCATCACCTAAGGAGTCTTCTGTTAAATATACACAGGGAGATTGCATACAATCCCATCTAACAAATATACAGTTTAATAATATTCTACAAGGTGTAGTATGTGGTAGAGGTGGATATACCTTTATTTTATTTTTATATTTCGATAATAAATTAGTTAAAAATTCTTTTTCTTCTTTTGAAGATAATCCATACTTTACATCAGGATCTACTCCATAAATATCAAACAATCTATGTAACACAATCCCATCAACACCTAATTCAATTCCTACATCTATAATTTCTGGAATATGATCTAAATTATCCTTGAACATAGTAACATCAATATAAGTAGTTAATGGAATATTCCTTTCATTTTTTTCTTCAATAAGTTTTTTTATATTTTCCAAAACTTTTTCTTTTCCATCTAATGAGAATATACCAAATGCTATTTCATCTAATCCACTATTTAACAATTCTTCTAATCTTTTATCGAGTAATGTTCCATTAGTACAAAGACTAGCTTTAATGTTTAATGATTTTACATAGGAGACCATTTTAAATAAGTCTGGATGAAGAAGACATTCACCCCAACCATGTAAAGCCACTTCATTAAAATCTTTAAGTGGCAATTTTTTGAAATCTTCAAATGACATATAACCTACAAGTCTATTTAAATGACGTCTCATACAAATTTTACAGTTGCTATTACAGTCGTTTGTCGTTTCCACCTGTAATATTTTAGGTTTTATCAAGAATGAGAGCATATTTTCACATTTTAATTAATTTTAATTTTAAAAATTTAATTAAAATAAAGAAGAAATTTATAGTAAGAAAAATAAAAAGAAATATAAATTTAAGATCTACTCAAGAATGGTATTTTTAAAGAATCTTTTAACGCTAATGCCATAGCTCCTATTAAAGCAGCAATTCCTACAACTTGAGCAATTGAGAATGCTGTTACTATTGTTGATGCAGAAACTGTAGTTACTGATACTGGTGCACACATAACTTATCACCTCCTTAAAAATAATTAAGAGTAAGAGAAAGCAACATAATTAATTTAGTTTGAAGAGATAGTTTTAACATTTGCTCTTTCTGAAGCTTTAGCTGAAACTATTGCCCAAACTCCTGCGAGTCCTAAGACGATCATTCCCATTATTTGTGGTAGGACTAATCCGAGAGTAGGAACTCCAGTTCCAGTAGTTATTGCTATTGGTGCACACATATACAATCACCTCCAAAAATTTTACAATTATTAAATATTACTTGCAAATATATAAAGTTTTCTGTATTAATTTTTTTATGAAAAAATTATATAAAAATCATAAAATTTATGATTAGTATATTATAAAGTAATAATATTACTTAATAAAAAATAAAATAATAAAGAGAGAATTAGTTTAGTGTTCTATTTGGTATAGGAATGCAGGTAATGGAGTTTCATTTAATTTACCTTCTTTTGCAAGTTGAAGGATATGTTCAGCCTCTGGAGTGAAGTATTTAGCCCAACCTACAAGTTGTACTTTATCAGTTTTTAATTCATTAACTGCTTTTTCAGCGTATTTTATTGAATTATCTTTATCTCCTAACTTAGCATATGTAAATGCAGCCATTTCAGTACCTAAGAAGTAATAGTTTTCATGTGCAATTGATCTGTCAGAGATGTTCCAATATTTTGAAAGATATAAGAAATCTTTTAATGCTTTTTTGTAGTAACTTTTATTTCCTGTGTATTCACCAAGGTAGTAGTATGCTAATCCTCTTTCATAATGTCCTACTGGTAAATCTCCTGGGTAGTGATCTCCACCATCTTCAGTCATACCAGTAGAGAATTCAACATTTGCTAATAAGTTTTTTATAGCATCTTCTTTGTCTCCTCTTTTCATATCTACCATAGCGATATATCTGTGAGCTTCTCCAGTGTAATCAGAGTCTGGGAAGTCTTTTAGTATTTTATTACATATTTTAAGGACTTCATCGTATTTACCAAGTTCATAAGCGGCAACTGCTGTAGGCATATATCCTAAATCCATTTGCCATCCATATTTTGGTCCATAGTCGTCAATAAACTTGTGACAGTAGTAATATGCAGTTGAATAGTTTGCATTACCAAATTCTGAATTTATTATGTATGACCAAACATAGTGCTCATATGCTGGACCTTCTGGTGCAGTATTTACTGATAAATTATAGTAATACAGTGCCTTTGGGAATTCTCCCATTGCCAAGTATGTTCTTGCAATATTTGCATATAATGTTGCCACAGCCCCTTTTCCACCATATTTTTCAAGTACTGGAATATCTTGCATTGCTTTAAAGTAGTATGGTAATACTTTATGCTCTCTGTCAGGATATGAGTCATAGTAGAAGTAGTTAGCATCTCCAATTCTTACATATCCTAATGCTTTTGCTTCAGGCATTAATTTCATAAATTTCTCAATAGCATAGATACCTTCATGATAATATTTATCCTCTTGTTCTAAACCATCTTGCTTGTATGTGTGGTATGGGAATTTATCATAATGGTGGAAGTGATCTTGATTGATATATACATTAGCTAAATTATACCAAGCCCATGGATAGTTTGGATCAGCTTCTATAGCCTTTTTTAATAATTGCTCAGCGATTTTATATTCTGTCATATTATCATTTGCTATGGCATCTCTGACTATTGGAACCGCCTCATTAGTATACTTTATAGCAGTTGCTTCTGTAGAATAGGTTTTGTAAGCATCAACTGCCAAACCAAACGCCAATGCAATGCATATAATACCTATTATTAACTTTGCATATCCTTTCATACTTAATCACCTATAAATATTACTTACTAAATTATTTTTTAATTGTAATAAAGTTAATTGTGTATAATTAGAATATGGTGTATATATATCTAACTATTTAATACATCCAAATATATGAATATTATTGTATACAAAAATAGAATAATCATTAAAGTATTATTTAATTAAGATAATATGGTTTAAAAATAAGTAATATTAAATCACAAAAATTAAGTAAAGAGAAATTAATGGAATAGTTTCTAAAATAAAAGAGTTTAAAATATACACCTAACTTATTCTTTGTTTTTTTCTTTCTCTTCTTTACTTAGTTTTTCTTTAACATTTTCAATAATATTTTTTATTTTTTCAGTAGGTACTTTTTTAAATTGAGCATCTTTAATAGATATTATACATACATCTACATTTTCTGGTTTTATATCTTCGTTAGCTTTTGCTAAAGCAGTAATAGCTAAATTTAAAGATTCATCTAAAGTTAAGTCTTCTTTATATTCTTTTTCTAAGAACTCCATAACAACTGGTCTTCCACTACCGATTGCTGTTGCCTTATACTCAATTAAAGCTCCACTTGGGTCTGTTTCAAATAGTCTTGCTTCATCTTTATCAATTCCAGCGAGTAATAATGAAACTCCGAATGGTCTAACTCCACCATGCTGAGTGTATGCCTGTTTAATGTCGCAAATTTTCTTTGCTAATAATTCAATTGGAATTTCTTCACCATAAGTTAATCTATAAATTTGTGCCTCTAATCTTGCTCTATCTATTAAAACTCTAGCATCAGCGACTAACCCTGATGTAGCTGCAGCAACATGATCATCAATTTGGAATATTTTCTCTATTGATCTAATTTTTACGAGTCTGCTTGTTATTCTTCTATCTACTGCTAACACTACCCCCTCTTTGCAAGTTATTCCTATCGCTGTAGTACCTCTCCTTACAGCCTCTCTGGCATATTCTACTTGATATAATCTTCCTTCTGGACTAAATACTGTAATTGCTCTATCATAAGCACTGGGTGGAACCATTTGCATAATTTTCCCTCCGAAATATAATGATTAAATTCAGATAATAAATTTAAACTTTATATATTTATAATAGTTTTTATTTTTTATTCTTTCTATTGTTCATTATTTGTATGTTGTGTTTGCAAACTATGATTGTGTATGATAGTGTCATAACCGTAAATTATATATATGAGAAGTTAAGACAAATAATAAATGTAAATAGTGAAGGTGATAATCAATGAAGAAGGTAAATATATCAGATGAAGCTAAACAGTTTATCTTAGATAAATTAAAAAAAGTAAATAAGGATACTATAATTATACACTTTGATGGTTTTGGATGAGGAGGACCTAAATTTGGGATATCCATTGGACAACCAAACGAAAAAGATAAATTAATTTATGATAATGAATTTAAAATCTATATAGACCCTATCGCTGACCAATGGTTAGATGAAGTTACTCTTACTTTAAGAAGATCAATATTTGGAAAGTATATTAAAATAAAAGGTAGCGGAGAGTGCTAACTGGGAACCCTTTATGGGACCAGTTAGCAATGATTATTTTATTATTCTAACATCTCCAATACATCCTCCTTCATTTTCATTAAATACAAATACTGGGTTTAAATCCATTTCTTTAATATTTTTGTGGATGTCCATAAATACTCCAATCTTTATTAAAGTGTCTATAATGAAGTTAATATCTTTTTTAGCTCTACCTCTAACCCCCTCTAAAACTTTGTATGATTTTAATTCTTTTAACATTTGCAAAGCAAAATCTCTCGTTATTGGTGAAATACCAAAACTAACATCCTTTAAAACTTCAACAAAAACCCCACCTAATCCTACCATAATTACTGAACCAAATATATCATCTCTTTTTCCTCCTACAATAATCTCTATTTTCTCTCTATCTATAAACTCCTCAACTAAAACTCCTTCTATAATTAAATTATCAATATTATTCTTTTTAGCATACTCTTTGGCATTGTTTATTAATTTTTTAAAGGCTTCTTTTGGATTATCTGGATTTATTATTACTCCCCCTGCTTCTGTTTTATGCAATATTTGAGGAGAGACAATTTTCATCACACATTTACCTAATTTTTTGCAATACTCTAATGCTTCATCTTCATTTTTAGCTAAGTATCCCTTAGGAACTGGAAAACCATAAATAGATAGCAATTTTTTTGCATTATATTCATTTGGATTTTGTAATAGTTGATTAATAATTTCTTTATTATTTTCAGTTATCTTTAAAAATTCTTCTTTAACTTTTTCTACATATTCGTCATAATCTTCTTTAACTTTTATTAAACTGTATTTGTATAAGTTATGAAGTGCCTTAACACCATTTTCTGGAGTTATGTATGCTGGAATTCCGTTTTTTCTTAAATAACTTTTAGCCCCTTTAACTGAAACTCCTCCTACAAATGAGGTAATCAATGGCTTATTTTTTAAAGATCTGTGAGTATTTCTAACTTCTACTATTGATTTAGCAACTTCTAATGGCTTAGTCATTTCCTGTGGAGTTAAAATAACTAAAAGTCCTTTAATATTTTTATCTTCAGATAGAACTTCTATAACTTTTTTGTATCTTTCTGGTGTAGCATCTCCAATTATATCTAATGGGTTTGATATAGTGGCAGAGGATGGGAGAATATCTTTAAGTTTATCTACTGTTGTATCTTCAAAATTTGGCAATTTCATATTATAATCAACACAACTATCTGCCGCTAAGACACCAAAGCCCCCAGCGTTTGTTATTATTCCAATATCGTTAGAATCTATAACTGGCTGAGTTGAGAATAAATGAATTAGATCAACTAACTCCTCAAATGTATATGCTCTAATAATTCCTGCCTCTTTGAAAGCACTTTCATAAACAACATCCTCTCCAGCTAATGAACCTGTATGAGATTTTGCCGCCTTTTTACCCATTTCAGTCCTTCCAGATTTTAGAGCAATTATAGGTTTCTTTTTAGACAATTCTTTAGCAACCTTTAAAAATCTTTTATCTTTTAGTCCCTCTATATATAGAACAACTAATTTTGTATCCTCATCGTCTTTAAAATATTCCAATAAATCACTTTCTTGAATATCTACTTTGTTTCCAATGCTAACAACCTTAGAAAATCCTATATTCAACAATGGAGCAATGTCTAATATGGCATTTAAAACAGCCCCACTTTGTGAAATTATTGATATATGTCCTTTTGGAGGAAATATCTTTGCAAATGTGGCATTAAGGTTTATGTGCGTGTTCATTATACCCAAGCAATTAGGGCCTATAACTCTTATATTATATCTTTTTGCAATTTCTTTAATTTTCTCTTCTAATTCATAATTTCCTACTTCTGAAAATCCTGCTGTAATTATTACAGCCCCTTTAACTCCTTTTTTTCCACACTCCTCTAATACTTTAGGAACTACGATATTTGGAACTACTATAACTGCCAAATCTATCTCATCATCAATGTCTAAAACTGACTTATAGCATTTTATTCCAAATATCTCATCATATTTTGGATTTATAGGATAAACTTTTCCATTAAAATCTTTTAAGTTTTTCATTATTGCATAACCAACTTTTCCCTCAACTTTTGAAGCCCCAATGACAGCAACTGATTTAGGATAAAAAATGTATTTTAAACTCATACATTATCCCCCACATAAATTTCTAAGAAAAATTTTTATACTATTTTTACTTTATTTTCTCTTATCCTACATTTATATTGGTTATAGTATATAAAATTAAATTTATTTAAAGATTTAAAATAAAAAATTTAAAATACAAAACACGAAAGTTTGGGGGTGATTTCATTGAGATTAAAGGCAATAAAAATAACAAACAGATATGGAACATTCTTCATGTGTCCAAGATGTGGAAAATTGTTTAAATACTCTAAGGACTACACTAGACATGTTAATAAGGCTCATGGACATTTATTTAAAAAAGAAAATAAGGAAGAATAAATAAAATTTTATTCTTTATAGACAAGGTTTCCTTTTTCATCTTCAACTATTTTTGGATGCAATTTTAAAAAAGATTTTATTGCTGGAGATATATTCCATTCTATGCCATGAATAAGTTTGTCCCAATTTTCAATAAATCTTTTTTTACCTAAAACCTCATCCAATTTTCCACTCAATTTTTTAATAACTATTTTGTCCTTACTAAAACTTTTTATTTTATAAACTCCTCTTTTAGTTTTTGAATAGAATATTTTATCTTCATCATAATAACTTTTTGCTATTTCTATCTACTCTCCCTAAAC